>CAJYBS010000085.1 GCA_913064795.1 uncultured Gammaproteobacteria bacterium | reverse complement strand
GGGAACGAACAGCCCGTTCGTTACTATCGTCGTGATCCGGACTAACCCAACGCTCATCGACGAGTCCAAAGGTCACTTTCGAGAAATCGAGTTTTGCGGTGCTCAATTGACGAAAAAACCCGAGCGGCGTTGACCCGCCAGAGACAACACAAAACGCGCTACCGCGCTCATCGATGGCCGCTTGGAGTATCGCTTCAACCCGTGCGCAGAGCCCGCGATCTAACGCCTCCCGGGAGCCAAAATTCTCAACAGAATAGCTCACTCCTCGAACCAGGCACGGTTGTCTCGTTCGATCAACATTTCTGCCTTTGACGGGCCAGACGAACCCGCACTGTATCCATGGACCTTGACCTTTTGTTCATGCCAGGCCTCAATCAAACGGTCGCACCAAATCCAAGAGGCTTCGATTTCTTCGCGGCTTACAAACAGCCATTGATCGCCCTTAAAAACTTCAAGCAAAAGACGCTCATAAGCATCGGGGATTCTGCTCTCCCCGGTCGCATCAAAAAAATCAAGATTCAGAGTGCGTTTTTCAAGACTTAAGCGATCTTTAAGGCTTTGCTTTTTAGAAGCCATCTCAAGCTGGATGCCCTCATTGGGTTGAAGCCGAATGACCAATCGGTTCATGCCTGTGTCTTTTCTATCTGGAAAGATCGCGTGGGGATGATTCTTGTAACTGATCACAACCTGGGTCACTTTCTCTCCCAAGCGCTTGCCCGTACGAAGATAAAACGGAACACCCGACCAACGCCAGTTGTCGATATGAGCCTTGATGGCAACAAAAGTCTCTGTATCGGACTCAGCATCCGAACAACCGACCTCCTCGGTGTAGCCCACCACCGGTTCACCCTCAATCCAGCCAGCGGAATATTGCCCTCGAATGGCTTGATCCTCAATTTTTGAACGATCGCTCGATGACAGTGCCCGTAGAATCTTGACCTTTTCGGCCCTGATTTCATCCGCTGCAAATGAGTTCGGGGGCTCCATCGCCACCATACACAGCAATTGCAGCAAATGATTTTGGATCATGTCGCGCAACTGGCCCACTTGATCGTAATATCCCCAGCGACCTTCGATACCAATGGTCTCAGCCACGGTAATTTGCACATGATCGATACAGGTATTGTCCCACTGGGAATTGATCAAACGATTGGCAAATCTCAACGCCAACAGGTTTTGTACAGTTTCCTTACCCAAGTAATGATCGATCCGATAGATATTACGCTCTGAGAAATAGCGTCCGACGGTATCGTTTACCGCTTGGGAACTGGCCAAATCATGTCCAATCGGTTTTTCCAAAACGATGCGGGCATTGTCATCGAGGCAACCAGCAGCCTGAAGGTGTTGGCTGATAGCGCCAAACAAACTCGGCGGCGTCGCCAAATAATAAATGAGCACCCGTGAGGGCAACGTCCAGGCGCTCAGTACCTCGAATTGCTTTTGATTCGAAAAATCAATCTTGAGGTAGGAACACCGGCGACCCAATCGCGCCCAAACAGCATCCGACCAATCCTCAGCAGGCAAACTCGCCTTCAAACGTTCCTCCGCGTATCGCAGAAAACCCGAGGTTTCGATATCTTCTCTGGCGACAATCGCGACCCGGATACTCTCCGCAAAGAGGCCCGCACGCTCGATCTGGTACAGCGCAGGCAATAATTTGCGGCCTGCGAGATCGCCAAGCCCGCCAAAAACAACGAGATCAATATTGCTCTCGGACATCTAGCCTTCTCCCCTCATGTGTGCAGGTTGGTTGAGAAATGGTTTTTTCACGCCTGTGACTGCCGTCATCGCCTCGGCGCTGAGCGCAGCAATCTCGGCCCAATGACCCGCCGCGACCAGTGCCTGAGGAACCATCCAGGAACCTCCCACCGCCGCAACATTGGGCAAGGACAAATAGCGCTGCAGATTTTCGGGTCCAATGCCACCTGTTGCGCAAAAAGAGACCCCTGCCAAGGGAGCAGCGATGGCCTTCAAAAAGTCGACACCGCCCAGCACCTCAGCGGGAAAAAACTTTTGTGTTAGAAACCCATTGTCCTTGGCGACCATCATCTCGCTCACCGAGGCAACCCCAGGTACAAATGGCAGATCGGCGGGCACACGTGACAACAGCTCAGACGTCGCGCCGGGAGACACCAGAAACTGCGCCCCAGCGGCTTCAGCGGTTCGCATTAACGCCGGCGTTAAAACGGTACCTGCCCCCACCAGCACCTCAGGCACCGCCATTCTGATGGCTTCGATGGCAGCAGCAGCAGCGGCGGTTCTAAACGTAATTTCAGCGATCAGAATCCCGCCCTCAGCGAGGGCTCTGGCCAAAGGTACAGCGTCTTTTACGCTCTCAAGGGTGACAACCGGAACAATCGGCTGCTGTCTAAAGATTTCGCTCATGATGACTGACCCTCTGCCTTGAGATAACTGACGGCACCGATCAAGCCCAAGTCTTGTCGCTGCACCAAAAAGACGGGAATATTTGTGAGGTAATCCCGAAAGCGGCCCTTGTCCTCGAAGGCACTTCGAAAACCGCTCTTGATGAAAAAATCTGAAAACCTTGGGATCACACCGCCAACAATGTACACCCCACCTTTAGCGCCGAATGTCAGTGCCAAATTACCTGCGACAGCGCCCGCTACGTCACAAAAGAATTCAAGCACGTCACGAGCAAGCTCATCTTGATCGGACAAAGCCGCAGCAACAATATCCGCAGGCGTCGCAAAACGTGGAGATTGGTGTTTGATTGCTGCGAGCGCATTCGAGACATTGATCAATCCCGGACCCGACAACACCCGCTCAATACAGACCCGATTGAACTGGGACCGAAGCTTACGTTTGACCTCAACCTGCAAATCCCCTACCGGCGCGTAATCTGCGTGGCCACCTTCACTTTCAATCACGGAGAACCCAGAAGCGCTGGGAACAAGCCCCGCAACACCCAGACCGGTTCCCGCACCCAAAACCACTTTTGGGTGCTCACGGGATATCTGACCGTCACCGATTGCGGTGAGATCAGAGGCTTCAAGGTTCATCACCGCCCGCGCAACTGATCCAAAATCATTAATGACCGATACCAATTGACAACCAGTCTTATCAACCACTTCGCCCATGGAAAAATTCCAATGGCTGTTTGTAAAAACAAAACGGTCAAGATTCGTGGGGCAAGCAACCGCAAAACAAACTTTTTCTGGGGGCACCACGTCATCTAGGGCAACTGCGACGTCTTGTAATGCATGAGTTAAGACATCCCCAAATTCTGGGTATTCACTCACTAAGTAATAGCCTTGCCAGACCGGTTCGATAGAACCCGGCGAAACCGCCCAAAATCGTGCGTTGGTCCCACCAATATCGGCAACCAACCACCAGGTTCTATCCTTCATTTACGCTTCTCCAAAAAGGAAACTGGCGCCCTGTTCCGCTTGGCTCAATTGACTGCGATTCAATTGAAACAAGCCACGCCCGCAGGATGGGGATTGCGCCTGATCTGCAATCCAAGACCTTCGGTTAGCGAGGGCCTCCTCAGGCACCAACAATTCAAGCACGCCGGCTACCGCATCAAGCCGCAATAGATCCCCCGATTCAACTCGGCCGATCAAACCGCCGTCAGTGGCCTCAGGAGTCAAATGGATGGCCGCGGGAACCTTGCCCGAGGCGCCGCTCATACGGCCGTCTGTCACAAGCGCAACCCGGTATCCCTGATCTTGGAGAGATAATAAAAAGGGGGTGAGTTTGTGAAGCTCGGGCATGCCGTTGGCTTTGGGGCCCTGACCACGGACGACCACAACGCAGTCTTGAGTCAGATTCCCTGCAGAAAATAATGCCTCCAAGTCATCTTGATGCTCGATCACCACCGCGGGCGCCTCAATGAGGTAATTTGATTCAGGAACTGCTGAGGTTTTAATAATGCTTCGCCCTAGATTGCCGGTCAGCAAGCGCAAACCGCCCTCTTTGGAAAAAGGTGATGCGACATCCGTGAGTACCGAGGAGTCCAGAGATTGATGGGGCGACTCTCGCCACTGCAAACCCGAATCGTCAAGGCAGGGCTCGCGGGTATAGCCAGAGAGTGAATCCCCCCAGACCGTTCGCGCCTCACCTTGAAGGTATCCCCCTTCAAGCAGGGTACGGAAAAGATAACCTGTCCCGCCTGCTGCATGAAAATGATTGATATCCGCCTCTCCAGAGGGATAAACCCTCGAAACCAAGGGCACGATCTGGGACAGCTCGGAAAAATCATCCCAATTTACAATCAACCCCGCTGCGCGAGCGATCGCGATCAGGTGGATCGTGTGATTGGTGGACCCTCCGGTTGCAAGCAGAGCAACAATTGCGTTCACCATCGCCCGCTCATCAACAATCTCGCCGATGGGCCGGAAGTCGTCTCCCAGCGCTGTAATGCGCGCAATTTGATGGCTCGCTTCTCGGGTTAAAGGGTCTCGAAGACTGTCCGTCGGGTGGACAAAAGAGCTGCCGGGCAACTGTAATCCCATGGCCTCAAGGACGATTTGATTGCTGTTGGCCGTCCCATAAAAGGTGCAGGTACCGGGCCCGTGATAAGACGCTAATTCCGCTTCCAGCAATTGTGCCCGATCAATTTCGCCACGGGCAAACTGTTGGCGTATCCGCTGCTTTTCTTTATTTTCTAGTCCCGATGACATAGGACCTGCGGGAACAAAGATCGCCGGTAAATGACCAAAGCTCAGGGCGCCGATGAGCAGTCCAGGAACAATCTTATCGCAGATACCTAGTGCCAAAAGACCATCAAACATCTCATGAGAGAGACCGACCGCAGTGCATTGTGCAATCAAATCACGACTGAGCAAGCTCAGCTCCATCCCCGGTCGCCCCTGGGTGACACCATCACACATCGCTGGGACACCCGCCGCAATTTGTCCGGTACATCCCATCTCTTGCAAGGATTGTTTAATCAAATCCGGATAGGCGGCATACGGCTGATGTGCCGACAACATATCGTTGTGCGCGGTAACGATTGCGATATTCGCACTTTGCATCAGCTTCAGTTGTTGCTTGTCCGAAACGCCGCAGGCGGCGATGCCATGCGCGAGATTACCGCAGCCCAGATCTTCTCGACGAGGATGATCAGCTTTCCGATTCCAAAGATCTTCGAGATATTGTTCCCGATGGGGCCGACTTCGAGTTCGTATCGCATCAGTCACCGAAAGTACCGCAGAGTGGATTGGAGGCATCTCATCGACCTTATTTATGAAATAAAACAACGCATATTAGGCCTATAAAGTTAAATGTTCCATCTATTAAGTAATTTAACTACAAAATACGACGAACAGGGCTCTGAACAAGATGTTCTGCATCTAAGAAAGAGATCGTTGCGACCCATCCCTCCAGCCCTATGGTTTGTAGCATGCTCTGGTCTTTGAAATTTTTCTGAAACTATCGCTGGGATCGAATTCAAACAGAGGCCGCTGAGGCTCTACGAAAAAAGAGTTAAGGGCTCTTTACTAAAAACAGCTGAGGGCTCTTTATCCCCCTGAGGGCTTTTTATTACAAGCAGCTGAGGGCGCTCAAAACATTCAGCCGCAATGCTAGAGAACCAGAGGCGTTGCTGTTTCGGTCGAATCAATCGGTATCGGCAATCGCCGATAGACTCGTACATCAAAGGCCAAATGCGTCTCGAGGGATTCAAGACGGCGCACCGTGGCTTGTGCCTGCCTGCCGGCGGACCAAAAGTAGGGCGTCATGCTTAGCAGATCACCGATCTCTGAACCTTCGATAACCACTGCTTTTTGCAATTTGGTCGCACTTTGAAGGGTAAAGTATGGCGATTGAGTCATCGGGCCAAAGTTACCCTGATGCGGCTGATTGTGATCATAGATCAGCCTTTTTAAACCATCGAGGTGCAATGCGTCCGGCCCAACAACAATCACTTGACCGCCAGGCTTGAGCACACGCGCCATCTCTTGGGAATCATAGGGCGCAAATACAGAGATGATTCGATCAAAATCAGCATCAAAAAAGGGCAATGCGCGACTGGCCGCAACCGCCAAATGAGCACGACCCACTCTCTGGGCCGCACGTTTGACCGCGGCCTTGGAGATATCAATACCCCACCACTGCATCGGTGATACCTGTGGTAATTGGCGGGTTATCCGATCCAGATAAAACCCCTCCCCGCAGCCCTGATCTAAAAATGCACCTTGCGGGAGCCATTCATCAGCAAGCTGTGCGACGAGTTGATCCACAAGGAAGTCGTAAGAACCGGCATTTAAAAATCGGGCGCGGCTGGCGAGCATTTCCGGGGAATCCCCGGGCGCCGCACTTCGCCGTTGATGGGCTAAGTGAAGATTAACGTAGCCTTGCTTGGCCATATCAAAACTGTGCAGATCCGCACAAACCCACTGACGATGATCGTTTAACCCCAAGGCACCCTGACACACAGGGCATTTGTAATGAACGCCCACGGAAGCGTTACTCCGAAAGATTTAAACCCTTACCAATCGTGAGTCTCACCGTTCCACTTCCAGAATCCACCCGTATTGGAAAGGCTGAGCTGATCCGTAACGGCTGCAACCCCAGCCGCACTCTCGGCCGGTGTTAAGTCAGCCCGAGGACCTCCCATATCCGTCTGGACCCATCCGGGATGAATCAAACCGACGGCAATGTCTTCTTTTTTCAGGTCGATACTGGCCATTCGCATAAATTTATTGATCGCTGCCTTCGACGCACAATAGGCATGTGCTGCGACCATATCCAAAGATAGAGCACCCATCTGTGAGGTGATTGTGACCACCTTGGCCTGGGTTCCTAACCGCAAGTTTGGAAGTAAGGCCTGCATCACCCTAACCGGCCCCATACTGTTAACATTGAAGGTCTCTGCCCAACCTTCAAAATCCATCGCATAGGTGGTTTGCTGATCAAACGAAGGCCCAGCCATGCCAGCATTGTTCACCACCACATCAATAGCCACCCCATCAAGCGCCGCAGCCATCGCTGTTACCGATGCTGAATCGCCAACCACCGCTTCGATGACGTTAACGTCTCCCTCAATCGCCTTTAATTCGTCGGCTTCAGCAGGGTTTC
>CAJYBS010000084.1 GCA_913064795.1 uncultured Gammaproteobacteria bacterium | reverse complement strand
AGAAGCAAAGAAGGTCAGAAGCCATAGGGAAGGTGTTTATGAGTGGTGAAACAAAATATTCGGTGTGCACGATTTGTGATATCGGCTGTCAACTTCGTACTGAGGCTGAAGATGGCAAGGTCAAGCGCGTGATCGCGCATGATAATCCGATGCTTGCAAACAACATATGCTTTAAAGGGGTTGCTGCGCCGAGTATTCACAATCACCCAGATCGTCTTCGAAAGCCCTTGAAGCGGGTTGGCGAGCGCGGTGAGGACAAGTGGGAAGAGATTTCCTACGAGCAGGCCATGACGGAAATTGCTGAGCGGCTCAAAAAAGTCGTTGCCGAATATGGCCCAGAAAGCCTTGCAGTCTCAACATCAGGCTGGAACACCCAGACGACCCATGCCACAGATCGCCGGTTTATGAATTTATTGGGGTCTCCCAATTGGATCAGCGGGGTCTCTCTGTGTGCGGGCAATACCGCTGCGGTCAATAAGCTGACGTATGGTTGGTTTCCGATGGGCGATTTCGGAAATGCCAATTGCATCGTGTTGTTTGGCCACAACCCAAGAAAGCACTCTTGGACGCCGATTTTTAATCAGCTCAATGCAGCCCGGAAGCGCGGCGCTAAAATTATTGTCTTAGACCCGAGGGTATCGGACCAGGCCGAGGACAGCGATTTGCATCTCCGGTTGCGGGCAGGCACGGATGCCGCGATGTGTCTGGGTTGGCTGAAAGTGATTTTTGACGAACAGTTGTATGACGAGACCTTTGTACGTGATTGGTGTGTTGGGTTTGAGGAGCTCAAAGCCCGGGTTGATGAATATCCATTGGAGCGTGTTGAAGAGATCACCGGTGTTGATCGCGAGCTGATTGCCGAGGCCGCCAGAATGTATGCCAAGGCAGATGGCGCGATCATTCCCTGGACGCCAATTACTGACATGCAGATTTCGTCAACCTCTGCGATTCGGCTGCACTCTATCCTGCGGGCTGTGACGGGCAATCTTGACGTGGTCGGGGGTGAGTCATTGGGCGGGTTCAACCAGAGTTATATTCCGGAATCAGAAATTGCTTTGCACGAAGAATTGCCGATGGAGCAAAAAGCCAAGCAACTGGGCTTTGATGACCACCCTGCCTATACCTATCGGGCAGCTGAGATGCTCAAAGATCCAACCGAGCAGGTTTGGGGATATCCCTATGCCGATATTGTGATGGGCTGCCATATGGCCAACCCATCAAACGTTTTTCGAGCCATGGCAAGCGGCGATCCCTACCCGGTGAAAGCGTTTTTTGTGCTGGGGAACAATGCGCTGATGAGCTACCCCAATCAGCACCAAATTTTGAAGGCGATGATGAACCAAGATTTGATCGTGGCGCACGAGATCTTTATGACGCCAACAGCGATGTTGGCTGATTATGTACTACCTGGAGATGTCTTTACGGAACGCAACCATATTGCTGATGGTTGGAGTTGGACGACGAGGTTGTCGCTGTCCCAAAAAGTTGTTGAGCCGCCTGAGGGCGCAACGAGTACGTTCCAGTTCTGGCACGATCTGGCTCATCTGTTTGGTTTTGGTAATCGCTTTCCGTGGGACACATTAGAGGACCTTCTCGATCACCGGTTATCTCGATCGGGCCGGACTTTCGCTGACTTTGAAGCGGCTGGTTTTATGGAAATGCAGACGCCGGAATACCGCAAATATCGAAAAAAAGGGTTCGCGACTCCATCCGGTAAAGTCGAATTATCCTCTTCGGTTTTGGAGGATTTGGGCTTTGACCCTTTGCCGTATTACCGAGAGGGGCCTGCGCTCTCAGAGCAATACCCCTACGCGGTGTTCTCAGGCGTACGGGAGGATCCTTTTTTCCAAACGGGCCAACGTAATATCCCGGAATTGCGAAATCGCTGCCCGCTGCCTAGTATTTTCATCCATCCCGAAGATGCTGAAAAAGAGTCCCTCTCCGAGGGTGACTGGGTGAAAATCCAGACCGCCCATGGGGAAGTCACTGCGCAATTGGCGGTGCAAGCCAGTATGAAGCAGGGCCACCTCCGTGTGCCCCATGGCTGGTGGTACCCAGAGCTGCGAGGCAAGGTGGAACTCGCTGGCGCGTTTCTTTCGAGTGATGCCGTGCTGTGCTCTGATAACGATGAATTTCTTGATCACGAGCAGGGCATCCCTCATTTTAAAGGGTACCCGGGCCGGATCATCAAGGTAGAAAAGCCCGCCGAGTTGGAGGGTGATACCCCCGCTGCAGCGTCGTGACCCGGCGAACAGAATTGCAACAGCGCCTGTTAGAGCTGAGGGCCACGGTGATGGCCAGCATGGCAAATAAGCTGTTCAACTTTAAGCAAACGGGCTGGGATGGTTTCGTAAAACGATCCATGTTGAAGCCTCGAAGTGACGAGGAATCGTCTGAGTAGGCGATCCCGAGGTTAAAAGTAGTGAGCCGCCCGTCATTTAGATCAAAGTTCATAGGAATCGATTGATCCCATGGGTCTGTGTTGCTTTGGGTCTACTAGCGCAAGGTCGTCCAGGTGCTCGTGTTGGTGATGAGTGTCGTGCATTCGCTCAAAAGGCGGCGCTTCTGCTCGCAAAGCCGCCAATCTTGTCAAACAACAGATCCAGACCAATTAAACCCTCTATTTCTTAACGCCGTACTGATTTACTCTGGCCTTTGTTCTTGCCTAAACAGTGATATCCTCTCATGAGCCATTCCTCGGCGCTGACCATCAGCAATATCAGTAAACATTATCAAGATGGCGGTCGTCAGATTGAGGTCCTCCGTGATCTCTCCCTCAGCGTTGCGGCGGGTGAATCGCTCTCGGTCACCGGGCCGAGCGGTTCAGGGAAATCAACCTTGTTGAACTTGTTGGCCGGGCTGCTCGAGCTTGATAATGGCGACATTACCCTTCAGCTTAAAGACGCAACCTTTTCTTATCGCGCAGCCAGTGAGCGTGCTCGGACCGCGCTTCGCAGACAGCACATCGGTTACGTTTTCCAATTCTTTAACCTTGTGCCGACGTTAACGGTGTTAGAAAACGTTCGGTTGCCTGCCCGGTTAAACCGGCGGCCCGAGCTTGAGGCCCAGGCAGAGGCACTGCTCAGGGATTTTGGTTTGTCGGACCGGTTCCATGATTTTCCAGAGGCCCTTTCCGGAGGAGAGCAACAACGGGTGGCGGTGGCTCGTGCGGTTCTGCTCAAACCGCCTTTATTATTGGCGGATGAGCCCACAGGCAATCTTGATGCAGAAAATTCAGCTCAGGTGTCGGACCTTCTTTTTGCGAGTTGTCGGGATCAAAACATCACCCTGGTACTGGCCACCCACAGCAATGAGGTGGCGGGGATGGCGGATACCCAGCTGCATTTGGATGCTCGGTCATCTTCCAGATCCGCCCCTTGATGATCCCACTCGCGCTACTACGTTTTCTGGCTCGAACGCCCTGGTCAACGGGGATGGCCCTCATTGGAATGGCGCTCGGCGTTGCATCGATCGTCAGTGTGCACCTCGTCAGCGCAAGCATCTCGAGCCGACTCGATGGATTAGTCCCAAGCAGTCTCGCTGGCTACAGCTATTACTTGCACCGCGATGACCTCAATGCGAAGGACTACTTTGCGCTCCGCCGATTATGGCGATCCGGGGCGCTGCCAGAAGTCGATGAGTTATCACCTGTGGTCGATGAAACCGCTGAACTCGAGGGATTGAGTGTTCGAGTACTCGGTGTTGACCTTTTGGCGCAAGCGCCCAGTGCCCGGGGCCAAGCCTCGTCGAACCAATTTGCCCTCGATGGCGCTTGGGTTGACCCTTCTTTAAACGGCCGGCTTTCTTTGCCCGTGAACGGCCTCATTGAGGCGCCCGAAGGCACATTGCTTGCAGACATCTCGGTCGCTCATGACTTGCTGGGTTGGCCCGCTCACCAGCTTTCCTATATTGGACTGGTGATGACTCATTCCTTTGATGAAAGCGTGGAATTTGCTGAGCAGCTCCTTCCGGGCTTCGGGGCAGGTTTTCCGACGTCTAAACCCAATCTGAATGTCGGGCCAGACTGGCAGCTCGTCAATATGGCTGAACAATACCCAGCACGCGCATTTGGGAAGTCCATCCTCTTTAATATAGCGGCTTTAGGTATGTTGGCGCTGTTGGTGGCGTGGCTGCTAATTTACCAAGTTGCGGTCTCTTGGCTACGGCGTCTCTGGCCGGTTTTTGATCGGCTGCATGGGTTGGGCGTTGAATGGCAAAGCCTGCGGACCTACTTCTTGGGCTCGATTGGTTTGATTGCAACCTTTGCTGCAGGACTGGGTTTGCTGGCTGGCTGGTGGTTGGCCGCTTGGCTGTTGGCGATGACCGTCCCTGATCAGTCCGTCCAGCTAGACCTCAATGCTTGGGTGATTGTCAAAGCCTTCGGGTCCGCGTGGGTGGTCTGTTTGTTCGGAGGCCTCTGGGCGTTTCAAAGGTCTCAGCGCGGTGCACCTGATACCCTGGTGCCGTTCCTGACCACGATTTTCTTGGTAATCTGCGCGACGGTCTGCATCGTGGATCCTGATACCGGCCTTGCTGGAGGGTTCTTCGCGATTGCGGTGCTCAGTTTGGCCGCTGCTCAACTAATGAAACCGCTGCTGATTCGATTAAAGCGATGGTCGTCTAGGATTGGCGGATCTTACTTACTGAGGGTGGGTCTTAGAGAGGCACTCTGGCATCCAGAGGAGTTGAGCGTGTCTCTTGCAGGATTATCTCTGGCAATCGCGACCGCCATTGGCGTGGGCTTGATGGTAGATAGCTTCAGGCTTGATTTTAGTCAGATGCTTGATCATCGGCTTAAGTACGATGTGATTGCTGAGGGCGATGCGGGCATGCTCAGCCAGTTGATTGCAGGATCTGAATTAACTTCGGCGGCCAGCAGAGTCCAGGTTTATTCAAGCACCGAGATTCGTGTTGACGGACGGCTCATGGAATTGAGCGTCACACGAATGGACGCTTTCGAATCGACTCGATATGGCCATGATCAGAGACTTGACCGTGACGAGGCCCTACTCAGCGAGCAAGCCGCCCGTGCCCTTGGGCGATCCACTGGAGACACGCTAACGGTGGCCGGCAAAACGGTCAGAGTTGCAGGAGTTTTTTCGGCCTTTGGCGACCTCAAGCCCAGACTCATTGTTGACGACGCGAATTCAATCGCAAAAGTGCTGAGCCCTGTACTTTCGGCGGATTCGGTTGCGTTTCAAAGCAGTCATCCCCAGAGACTCGCCGGCGCCCTGAGGACGTCGCTACCCGGGCTAGAACTGCGGTTGCAGACCGATATCCGGCGAATAGCCCTTAAGGTTTTTGATCAGACTTTTGGGATAACCACCGTTCTGATCAGTATTGCACTCATGGTGGCAGCGATCAGTATCTATATTGCGGTTACGACCTTGCGCCTCAATCGGCAGACCGGTCGGCAGTTGCTCGACACCCTTGGGGTGAACCGGCTCGAACAAAATGTCATGAATGCAGCTTTGGGGAGCGGTTTGGGGGTTGTCGCGATGATCGTTGCGTTGCCCTTGGGAGTGATGTTTGGCTGGGTACTTTGTGCGGTGATCAATCCGAGAGCGTTTGGCTGGACCATCGAATTACAACTTTCGGCAGGTGCGATTTTGTGGCCCTGTGTCTGGGGAATGCTGGCAGCAATCATTGCCGGCGCGTTGCAGGTTGGAGATCGCGAAGAAGGAGCCTTTGGTGGACGCTAAACCTTTAGGCGGGTTGCTCAAAGCATCAGCACTGTTAATCGTGGTGATTTTTGGGCTTGCGATCAGTTTCTACGAGCCGGAGGCACCCCGAACGGCTGCTGCGGTGACGGGTCTGCGCCTGAACAATCTGCTTGGAGAACCGGACCACGCAGGTTTTGTCCGTGCTGAGGTGCCCAGAGACTTTGTTTTTCCACTGGATCACGGGCCTCACAATCAATATCGCAGCGAGTGGTGGTATTTGACTGCGGCGCTTGAGGACGATGAGGGCCGAGAGTATGGCCTTCACTTTACCCAGTTTCGTCAGGCGCTGGTGCCGGCCCCAACAGGCGAGGGGCCCTGGCATTCGGGTCAAGCGTATCTGGGGCATTTAGCCGTCACCGACGTTGCGTCCCGGGCGCATCTTGAGGCCGAGCGATTTGCGCGGGGACATCCGGAGTTGGCAGGCGTCACATCGGCAACACGGTTTGAGGCGGTGATCGATGATTGGACCCTTCAAGGTAACGCCCTGGGGCCTTTAAACCTTACCCTTTCGGCCAGCGAGTCTGCACGCGTTGGGGTCGATCTAGAGATCCAACAAACCGGGCCTATTGTCCTGCAGGGCAATCGCGGATTGTCAGAGAAAGGTCCTGGCTCGGCGAGCTACTATTATTCGATCCCAGGATTGCAAATCAGGGGAACACTGACAGTGAGGGGCCAGGAGGTTGCGGTGACAGGCCTCGGTTGGCTCGACCGTGAATGGAGCACGTCAGTCCTTGACCAATCCCTGTCGGGTTGGGATTGGTTTTCTCTGCAGTTGGACGATCAACGCAGCATCATGGTGTTTCGGCTGAGAAGGCATGACGGTAGGCGAGATGACTATGATCATGGTTTATTGGTGGATCCGGATCGTTTGAATGGACAGCCGGTGATTGGTAGGGGTGACCCCGGGGTCGACATCTTAGGGCCAGAAGATTTTTCTTTAACCCCTCGCCGGTACTATCAGGATGCGCTCGGGGTTCGATGGCCAGTTGAATGGAGCCTCATGATTGATGAGGAAGAATTTTTGATTCGAGCGTTACTCGACGATCAAACCGTAGAGCTATCGATTCGCTATTGGGAAGGCCTAGTGGAAATTCTTGGACCGGAAGGGAATCGATTAGGGCGGGGTTACATGGAGCTCACAGGGTATGAGGGGGCGCAATAATAGGGGATTGGCGCGTGACTCGATTGCCGAGGGCCCTGATTGAGAACGGAGTGCATGGGATTTTGAAGGGTCGAGTTGCTTGCAGAGATCAACGGTTTTCAATCTCCCGGGCTTGAATCTCGGGGCATCGAAAGGGCGTTATTGATCTCGCATCGGTTACTCGATA
>CAJYBS010000083.1 GCA_913064795.1 uncultured Gammaproteobacteria bacterium | reverse complement strand
AATCCTCTTGAGCTCATCTTGACCAATAACCAAAGTAGCAGGCAAATCATGCGGAGGCTCAAAAAAGAGGCCCTCGCTTGTTATGAAGCTGCCGGCATTGAGTGCACAGCACCGGACGTGATGCGGCAACAGTTTGGTTTGGTAAAACAAGTCAGCATTCCCGGTGCACCCAGAGGAGGCAGTTCAACCTGGCAAAGTGTCGCGAGAGGTCATAGCGACATTGAGACCGCTTTCCTAAACGGAGAGATTTGCCGTCTCGGCCGCTCTCTGGAAATCGAGACCCCTGCAAATGCGATGGTGCTTCAGCTTGCACTCAAAGCCTCGAAGGCGCCCGACACTTTCATGAAAATGAGCGAGCAAACGCTCGTCGAGCACACACAACCAGCGGACAACCCTTGAAGCCTGCTGTCAAAACCGATGCCGGATGATATCCTCTCTTGAAATCAAGGACCCCTAAAAGTCTTGAAGTTGACCCCTCAACATCAATGTTGCCGCCCGAATCGCTTGCTCCAAACCTTCATGCTCCGCTCGACTTTTGCCCACAATGTCATAGGCTGTGCCGTGATCCACCGAGGTGCGAACAAAGGGAATCCCTAACGTTGCCGTCACACTACCCGAGAAATTATGAACCTTAATGGGGATATGACCTTGATCATGGAAAAGCGCGAGGACCGCATCAAACTCACCGTCGATTGCGCGATTAAACACTGAATCCGCAGGAAAAGGTCCACGAACATCCAGTCCACGGGCTTGAAGCGTCTCAATGGCCGGACCGATCTCCTCGATTTCCTCACGACCCAGCATCCCGGCCTCACCCCCATGCGGATTCAGCGCCGCAACCGCGATCACCGGATTGACACAACCCCATCGTTGCAGATGTTCATGGGTTAGCGTCAGCTTATCGATCAGAATTGGCCTGCGGACATAAGCGACCGCATCGAACAAAGAGAGATGCGTCGAAAGATGAGCGACTTTCAAGCCTGGGGTCATGAGCAGCGTCGCCGTAAGCGGGGCATTGGTCAACCGAGCGAGAATTTCTTGATGGCCAATATCGTTATGAAAGCCAGCCATCTGGACCGCCACTTTATTGATGGGACAGGTCACAATGCCGTCGATCTTTCCTTCCATCGCATCAGTCACCGCCCGTTCAAAATAAGAAACTGACGCTGCGCCACCCAGGGCTGAGGGTTCGCCGCGAACCAAACCCGATATGGAGCCAAAGGGGTTCAGCAAATGAACGCCCGGTTGATCTGTCACCGATTCGACCTCGCCAACAACATGGACTTCAAAGCCGCAGCCAGCCTCCTCCATAGCAACCTGCAGCGCGGCCTCAGAGCCAATGACAAAGACCCGAGCCTGATCTTGCACAGCGCCCGAAGCAAGCGCTTTGACCAGGACTTCGGGTCCTATTCCTGCGGGATCTCCCATCGTGATCGCAAGTAGAGGTTTCATCATGAAGATAGTTTCCGAATGTGCTGTGCAATCAACGATGGCTTCTGCATCGGAATGAAGTGCGTCAACTCCGGATAATGATAGTCCTCACCAGCGGGTAAAAAGTCTGCCAAACCCGGCCAAGTCGGAGATGAACTAAAATCCATTTCTTGACGCGATTCGTCGCGTGCTTTGGCGCGCAACACCCTGGTAGGGATCATCACCCCTGCAATTTCTGGGAGAATATTTCTACCGGTACTCCCCATATAGATCTCGGCTTCTACCAACGGCGGGCAAGCTAAAACCCAACCCGCCCCCTCTGGATTAGGCAACAATCCATACTGACAATAATCCTTCAGCACAGAGTCCAGCCAAGCTCCGTAAGACCCTCGCCCCTGAAAATTCTCAATCATCGCCGCGACAGACTCAAAATAATTCTTTCGGCGTGCCACTGGGTGTTGGCCCGCATCATCAAGCCAATCAGCGTGTACCGATTCATTTGAAGCATAAATTTCAGGAGACATAATGACCGGGTCAACCAGCACAAGGCCTGAAAGCCGCCCCCGGGTTCTCGCGGCTGCGACAGCAACGGCGTGCCCGCCCATTGAATGCCCGACACCAATCAGTTCCGAAAGCGCAAGATGATCAATAAAGGCTGTGAGGTCATCACCAAATGACTGCCAATTAAAGGGGCCCTGTTTCTCGCTGCGGCCATGCCCGCGCATATCGATGGAAATTACATGTCGATCCGGTAATTCGGCAACGACTTGATCCCAACACCGCGCATGAAAGCCCGTGGCATGGACCAATAAAATCGAAGCCAGGTTCGGGGAGGCCGAGCCCCATTCAAACCAACATAAATCAACGTTATTGATTCGCCTGTAGTATTCTTTTGGTTGGTTAACCATCCCTTGACCTCTAACGCTTCACTGCTTTCATTAAATCGACCACACGGCAGAGCCCTGCTTGACGCTTCCCGTTGACCTGCCATTGTGTTTTATACACTTTATCAGCTCGCAGCTTGCCGCCATCGAAAAAGCGCCAAAATCACGAACATACTGATCGATACAACCCAAAGACTGATTTCCCCTCCAATCACCACTGACAAACTGCCGAGGATCAGCCCCCCGAGCGGCATCCCGCCCATGTTTGCTAGGGAGAAGATTGCCAAAATGCGGGATCGAAACGCCTCAGGAGCAGCCTCTTGGATTAACGTCCTGGCCATACTCATCGCCACTGCGCCGCAGCCTCCCCAAGCCACTAAGATCCACAAAAAATAATTAAAACTCGAAACACTGGCGCCCGCAATCAAGCAAAAACCGCCACCCAAAAGCCCGCACTGCAAGCCAAACAAGGGGCTGTTTAATCCGCCCACCTTCACAAGCAATCCTGTCACAAAGACCGTACCTGCCACGAAGGCCATGAAGCACTGTGCGATTTCACTGGCACCCCCGCCATAAACGTCGCGAGTAATGATCGGCACCAACACCATGTATGCTCCCCCATACAAAAGGCTCATTGAAAAGACTAGAAACATCACAGGCAACATGGCGGGGGATTGTCTTACCCAGATCAAGCTGCGCCGGATAGCGATCAATCCGCTGTCGGTTGAAAACCGCTGGGACTGAATCCCATCAGCATCCGAGGGTTGATTCGTCGACTGCAAGTTCAACAGAAATGCCGCGCAGGCTACGCCAAATGCCATTAAAGCTGAATGCACCAAAAGCAGCATCGTGGGACCCACAGTCTCTGCCGCTCCGCCCAACATAAAGCCAACGAACTGACCGCCAAACGTCAGTCCCATCGAGATGGTGACGCCCTTTTGGAGGTCGTCACTCGCGATTTGATTTAACATACCGTCTCGCGCCGGCTGGACAAATGCGGTAACTGTACCAATCGCTAGCGCGTACATGAGTAGCGCCACATAACTGAGCTGGTCGGTAAATATAGCAAAAGCCAATCCAAGTGCTGGCAACACCGCGACCCCGTGACAAATCATCAAAATCTTGGCGCGGTTAAATCGATCCGCTAACAGTCCACCCAACAAAATCAAGAATATCGCAGGCAATTGCAGACAAAACTGAGCAAACCCCAGCCGCGCGCCAGAACCTTCCATTTCGACAACGACCAACCATGGAAACAGCACCGTTTGAATGCCCAGTGGCGCAACAAAGCAAAACAAGCAGGTCATGTACCAAAAGTAGTTGCTTTGCTGATTCACACGATCTGCACCCCAAATGACCAACCTACCTAAACAGGCAAACCCCCGAAGCGAGGCCCAACCGTTTCTAATTCGAAACCTTTGTCGCAACACCGCTCACAAAATGCCTCTCAAAAAACACTTCTCACAAACCACCCTTATCAAAATACCATCATCAACACTGTACTATCGCCGCATCAGCCCCAGGGACCTGCTTTTATCATTGGCAATAGCTCGCCCGTATTCTCACGTTCTTTAGATCGGAAGGAGAAAACAGCCGAACACCCAAGTCGATAACATCGCCCCTGTAAATGGATAATCCACAACGTAGGCAAAAATCTCTAAATTTTCCGGGGTAACCCTCGTCTTTTTAAACCCCGAAAGTCCATTAGGCATTAATCCGTCGCAAACAAGGACAACTCAATGTCCTTGAAAGCCTTAAACTCGATCGCATTGCCCGATGGATCACGTAAAAACATGATCGATTGCTCACCGGGCTCTCCTAAAAACCGCGTCGTCGGCTCGATCACAAATTCAACACCCTGAGCTAGCAAACGATCCCGAAGCGTTGCAAATGCAGACTGGGTCAGTACTACTCCAAAGTGAGGTATCGGCACCGCATCACCATCAACAGGATTCTCGAAACTCTGCGCGACATTAGCGACTTTATGGCAAACCACTTGATGACCCATGAAGTTAAAATCAATCCAATCTTGGCCCCGCCGACCCACTGGGCAACCCATGACTTCTCGGTAGAAGCGCTCCGCCGCTTCTAAATCATGGACTCCAATGGCCAAATGAAATGGTGTCAACATAACCCTTCAACCCGTTAAGCTGCGGTAGACCTTAGAGAGTTCTTGAGGCAGCTGGTCAACATCTTGAATCACCATGTACTGACGATCAGGGCACATCGTACGAAGGTAATCGTGTCCAGAGGGATCGACTGTCAAGCAGAAGGACTGCACCCCTTGCTGCTTCGCTTCAACTAAGGCCTTCATCGTATCATGGATACCGTACTGACGGTCGTTCCGATGCTCCCCATAATCATGATCTTGGGGGTAGCCGTCACTGATTATAATTAGCGCTTTAATTCGAGCTTCTGTCTCGACGAGCTGCATCGCCGCGTGGCGAATTGCAGGCCCCATCCGAGTACTTCGGCACGCTTTCATGCCGCCTATCTTGGCTTTAGCTTTTTCGTTCAAAGGATCCGAGAATTGTTTGCACACCGTGTACTCAACCTGATCTCGTCCATACCCGCTAAAACCACAAACTGCATAATGATCACCCAGAGCCTCGAGGGCTTGACTCATTTGAATGACTGCATGTTTTTCGAGGTCTATGATTTTTTCTCCCTCAGGCGGCGCAGCCAGGGGCTCATCGGACCAGTCGAAGTCGTGATAGACCGCCTCGACGGGGGGCGGCGCATTGGGATCGGGCAGCCGATCATCCGTTGACGCGCTCATATCGATCAAAAACAATGCCGCCACATCACGACCCTGCCTATGGCGTTCGACATAGATGTTTTCCGAGGGTGTGAAGCCTGCTCGACGATCAATCACCGCATCGATCGCACGTTCTAGATCTAGGTCCTCTCCATCGCGCACCCCTCTTACCTTCACGAGCAACTCAGGTTTGAGACGACTCAACTGGCGACGGACTTGTTTTTGTAGTGCAGCATGATCCGAAACAGAGCGACGATAGTAGTCCGCATCCTCATCAGAATCTCGGATCTCGAACAAACGGCACCAGCGACGCCTGTAGTCTTGGATTTGATAATCCCACTCGTCATAGTAATAGCTTCTTGCAGTTGCCGGCTCCATAGGCGGGGG
Source organism: uncultured Gammaproteobacteria bacterium (assembly GCA_913064795.1). Taxonomy (GTDB): domain Bacteria; phylum Pseudomonadota; class Gammaproteobacteria; order Pseudomonadales; family Azotimanducaceae; genus UBA9926. The sequence goes on along the minus strand of CAJYBS010000083.1, from coordinate 1,646 downwards.
AAGCGGCGCTTTGAGCCCTCCCTTCGACTGAGGATCCTGATCAGTCTCAGAGATTGAGTCCGGCGCTTCGTCTAACTCCGTCATCATCATCGATTGATCTGAGTCAACGTCTCCCGCATGAAGTTCTTCAATGTCCAGCCCCTCGGGGTTGACCTTCAGGGAGATTCCTTCGGCATCCTCGTTAAGCACTTCACTGACTTCGACATCGAGCTCTATCGGAGACCACTGCGGCAACGCCTGATCAAGGTCCAAAGCAACTCGATACGCAACCGTATTCGGTGCCCAAGAACCTTCTAGGGAGGTCGAGCTCAATATACTTACAACCTGTTCAACAGCATCCAGCGTATCTTTGACCTGAACCCCTGGAGAACGCAGCCCACTCATCGCGCTTTCTAGCCTTTCAAAAACAGCCCGATCTCCGTCTAGTTCTGATTGCCACCGACCATCGAGCCCGATCAGAAGCACCTGTTGCAAGGGGGAAAGCCCCTCGGGGTTTTGACGGCGTAGGGTTTGACTCGCTGACCGCTTGACTTCACTAAAACTGACTCGAGTACCCGGTAGCGCGTGCGACCAGCACCAATCAATTCGTGCGGCTTCCAAGGTTAAAAACAGTGATTGCGCAAGCTCCGGACGATCCGAGGTGCGACAGAACTTTCGAACCCCTGCCAACCCGGCAAGCGTGCCAAAACTCTGAAACCCCAGTTGATGCAATATCAACAATTTGTAAAACGTGAAATTGTCCAGACCCGTATCAAATTCGGTGACGTATTCGGGAACGACTATGTGTTGCCCATCAAACTTTTGAAGGATCACGAGGTTAGGGCTCGGGGCAGAATCTAACTGCAACGCTAAATTGTCTTCGGCGCGCTCATCAACCACCATTGGCCAAATCAAACCTGAAACAGCGTGGGCGTACAGCCTTAACACTCTTTGCTTATCTTCGAAACGCACAAGGCCGCGTAACTCAGCAAGTCGATCGGTTGCCTCAGCGGACTCGAGAAGGAAGTAGGCTCTGGACCGAGCCTCATTATCTTTACAATAGTCGATGCCATGCGCTGCCCAAGCGAGACAAACCCCGAGATCATCTAGGGGTAAACGGCTCGACGCGGTAATTAAGTGACTGCACGGGACCAAGGATTCAACCCGAAGCACCATTTGCACAAGGGCGTCATTTTCTAAGTCAATGGGGCGGGCGACAACCATCGCCTCCAAGAGCGGCTTCAGGCCCGAACCTTGCCGCGATAGCCGCCGCATCACCCCAAGCCACTGCCGAATCACTGATCCGACGTGTTTCTCGAGTAACACGGGCTCATATTCGAGAACATCGAGACAGCTCTGAGGGTCAATTTCACTGATCTCGAATAGCTCGAGGTCAGTGAACGCACCCGATGAACGCTTGAGAAACCGTGACAACGCGTTACGGTCAATCGATGAACTCATGTCGATCAAAGCGATCCATGCTTTGAGCGCGTTAAGGTCAGCGTACTCAGCCTTACGGCAGCTCTCGCTCAGAACTTGCACGAGCAATTGAGAAGCAAACTCGAATCGTGACTGAATGCGATATCCTAAACCCTCGATCGCCCTGAGCGCTTCCAAATCCTGCGGCGTTTTAAGACTGACGGCGACGAGGTCCCAGTAAACCCGAA
>CAJYBS010000082.1 GCA_913064795.1 uncultured Gammaproteobacteria bacterium | reverse complement strand
CGCCATGCAATCGCGTACAGGGTTTCACCGTTTTGCACCACATGGGATTTCCCGCGCTCACCAATGTTTGAAACCGGTGCTCGCGCGCCGTTAGACTGGCACCCTTGTAAAATAAGAACTGCGCTGACCAACAAGAAGAGGCTTGGAAATCTGGCCCTAAAACGGCTAAACATCGGTTCGCCCCGGTTGTGAGAGTCGCTCAAAACCGTAGACCAACACGATCGCAAAACCGGCAGATAACCCGGCCACGCTCAACTGAGCAGGCTCGCCGGTTAGACTTTCAAAGACCCCTGGCATCACTGGGTTTTGAACCAGCGGCACCTGTTCGGTGCCACTGGCTTGCAGCTGATAACTGGTCACTTGCTGCCAAGGCCAAAGCCGAACCAAGGTGCCAAGCATCAATCCAATCAAGAACATCAAAATCCAATCCCTAACGTGATGAAAAAGACGCTTGAGGACGTTTGCGAAGGCAATCAAGCCAAGACCTGCACCCAATGCAAAAGGGATGAGTTGCGCCCAGGCTAAACTCGCCACCGCAGCTAAAACGCCGCTATAAAGACCGAGCAACAACAATAAAAAACTGCCAGAAATTCCCGGCAAGATCCAAGCACAGATCGCAACAGCGCCGCCCATAAACATCGCCCCTGGGGTCGCTTCTAGCGTAACGGGCAAGAGCCGCTGCAGTAGCAAACCTAAAGCAAGGCCGATGCCTAAGACCAAAAAATGCTCAACCGTCCTGTGACTGACTTGTCGATACATCAGAACTGAGGACGCTAAAACCAGACCGAAAAAGAACGACCACATTGCAATAGGGTACGTCACTAAAGCCCCTTTGATCACGGTCGCAAAAATCAGAATTGAAACCGCCATCGCTCCAAAGAGAAGGGATAAAAAAGTGCCATCCGATTTTTGCCAGGCGGCCCGAAGGCCCGATCGCCAAAGCACTGTCAGTAACTCAGGTCGCAGTCCGCTTAACCCTGCCAACAATCGCTCATAGAAGCCAGAAATAAAGGCGATTGTGCCTCCTGAGACTCCCGGCACAACCTCGGCCATGCCCATCAAAAAGCCCGTAAGGAGCACTCTCATGCTGGATTTAAGATCCGTCACGACTTGCCACCAAGAAGCGGCACAAATCGAACAGGTTCTACCCGTTCGGTGACAAGACCCTCCGGATGATTGTGGACAACTGTTAACGCTTGATCATCAGCACTGCCAACCGGAATAATAAGCCGTCCTCCTGCAGTCAGCTGACTCAACAGTGCTTCAGGGATCGATCGAGGGGAGGCTGTCACGATGATGGCATCGAACAACCCTTTCTCTGGCCAACCCAGATGGCCGTCATCGTATTTGTATCGGATCTGATGCAGGGCCAAACGCCGAAACCGACCCACTGCTTGGTCTAAAAGGCCCGATATTCGCTCGACAGTAAACACCTGATCGAACAACTGTGCCAAGATCGCAGTCTGATAACCCGACCCTGTGCCCACCTCAAGCACCGAAGCCGGGAGACTTCCTTCAAGCAGCAACTCGGTCATCCTAGCGACGATATAAGGTTGGCTGATCGTTTGGCCATGACCAATTGGCAGTGCTGTGTCCTCATAGGCCCGATGGGATAGCGCCTCGTCCACGAACAAATGACGGGGAGTCGAGCCCATCACCTGCAAAACGGATTCATTGAGGATCCCTTGCTCCCGAAGCCGCTCGGTCAATCGATTTCTAGTCCGTTGGGAGGTCATACCCACGCCGCTTACATCTAGTTTAACCACCACGCCGTTCATCCTTATAGCGCAATACCTCGCGCAAAACACTTGTTGCATAGCTGCCTGGGGGCAGCGTAAATCGCAAGAGATAGTTATTGTCATCTCGATGCCAATCGAACTCAAGCGGCAGCAACCAGAGCTTTCGGACGCCAGCTTTCAGTCGTAGCTGACGCAGCGTTGTGACCCACAGTTGAAGCTCATCAGACAGTTCGGCCTCGCCGCCCTGAGGGTCTCTGGAACGGCCATACAAAGGCCCCATGGCGTTGAGGTCACGCGAACACCCTCGATGAGTATCAATATAATTCGAGAGATACAGGTTAAACAGATAAGCCCGCATCGCCGACAAAATCATGTCGCGGGAATGAAATCTGCCATGAGGACGCTTCACCAGCTCTTGGGCCGCTGATAAGTTTCGGCAATACTGGCCAAAGCGTTGTTCGCCAAAATAATTGGGCACGCTAGCGTTGACCATGGATTGGAGTCGATCATCGAGCCGGTTTGAAACTTGGGTTAAACAAATTTCAAAGGCATTGCCCCACAAATCGCCCTTACGTAATTTTTTCTGGGTTCTGTCAACCTTCAAGACCTTCACTTCTGGGCCGTCTAACCGTGACCAATCAGGATCTGAGCGTCCCGGTAAATAGCAGGTAAAGGCCTGCTCGGAAACCGAGTAACGATCTTTACGCCCCCCAAACCCAACATCCTTCACATCGACCCCGGCAACTTCCGCGATTTTCTCGGCAACCCAATGGGTATTGGTCTCTTTTTTACAAATCCTCAAATAAGCATGCTCGCCCGACCCTGTGGCATCAATTGACTGCTCGAAGACTTTAAAGTGCGCAACTTCTGCGCGAATATTACCCGTCGCACTAGGGCAACCATTGGCCCAACTGAATTCTAGATCGAAGGTCACTTTGGGTCAGAGGTGAGCAGAACAACGACCTGCGCCGATATCCCCTCACCGCGACCGATGAATCCTAACTTTTCAGTCGTCGTCGCCTTCAAACCCACCCGCTCCTGTTCACAGCCGAGTGCCTGAGCAATCGATTGGATCATCGCTTCTCGATAAGGCACCAATTTAGGCGCTTCTAGCAGAACCGTTGCATCTAAATTTTCGATGCGGAGCGCCGCCTGATCCATAAGCGCTACAACCGACGCCAGCAGCGACATCGAGTTTGCACCGGAGAACTTCGGGTCACTGTCTGGGAATTGATGCCCAATGTCAGGCAAGCCCAAAGCACCTAACAGTGCATCCATCAAGGCATGAATCAATACATCGCCATCAGAGTGTGCGAGCACCCCGCGATCATGGGATATCTCAACGCCACCCAACATAATGTGATTGGCCGAGCCAGGCTCTAAAAATGCATGCACGTCAATTCCTTGTCCGATCCGCATCACATCGATTCACCCGCTAAAATCAAACGCGCCATGGTCAAATCTTCTTCTAGGGTAATCTTGATATTGTCGGTGCGTCCAAGACAGATCCTCGGCTGCAACCCCAGCGCCTCGACCGCCGAAGCCTCATCGGTTGCCTCAGAAAAATTTTGGAGCGCCTGTTTTAATAGTCCCATCCTAAATACTTGAGGCGTCTGGGCCTGCCAAAGTGTGGAGCGATCTTCAGTCTGAAGAACCCGACCCTCAGCCACTCGCTTCAACGTATCTGTCACGGGGACCGCCAACAATCCGCCAACCGGGTCTCCACTGGCAATTTCAATCAGGGCGCTCATCTGTTCTATTCGCACACAAGGACGGACCGCATCGTGGACAAGCACCAAGTCTTGTTCGTCACCCTCCAAAGCGCTTAATGCCGACAGCACCGATGATCGACGGTCCTCTCCCCCTTCGACGACCACAACATCATCCGATGAGATCGAGTCAAATTCCTGATCTTTAGGATTGATCGCAATGACCATTGCATCCGCATTCAGGGCCCGAAGTTTGTCGAGAGTGATCTCTAAAACGGTTTGACCAAAAATCTCTTGGTACTGCTTGGGTTTGTCGGCCTTGAACCGACGACCAACCCCTGCTGCAGGAATCACCACAAAAAGTTTGGGGCGCTCGAGGGACATTCGATCCCCTTAGTCATCGATCAGCAAGATGAAGGTTTCATCTTTTTTAATCAATCCGAACTCAGTCCTGGCACGCTCCTCGATGGCATCAAGACCCTGTCTTAGATCAATAATTTCAGCTCGCAGTTGTCGATTGCGCGTTGCTTTGACGTCGTTGCTATCAACGCGCTGAGTCAGCTGATCTTGCAGCGCTGCCACATGCGCATAGCTGCCCTCCCCAGTCCACAATCTAAACTGTAGATAAAAACCGATGAGCAGAAGCACTGCAAACACAACTTTCGCGAAGTTCAAGATCAGTCAACCCCCAGATTTTTAAATTCAGCAGGGCCTTTATAGACCGCCCGGCATCGATCCTCGATCCGTAACAAACGATTATATTTTGCCACCCGATCGGAACGACACAATGATCCGGTTTTAATCTGTCCGGCTGCTGTTGCCACGGCCAGATCAGCAATGGACGTATCTTCAGTCTCGCCAGATCGATGAGAAATCACGACAGCATAGTCTGCCTCTCGCGCCATCTGAATGGCTTTGAGCGTCTCTGATAAGGTGCCGATCTGGTTAACTTTGATCAAAATCGCGTTGGCGACATTCTCAGAGATCCCGCGAGCCAGGATTTCAGGATTGGTCACAAACAAATCGTCGCCTACCAGTTGGCAGGAGCCTCCTAACTTATCCGTCAAATACCGCCAACCGTCCCAATCGCCTTCATCGAGACCATCTTCAATCGATATAATCGGATAAGCACTGACAAGACCTGCTAAATAGTCACTGAAGCCATTGCTATCAAAGGACCGAGCCTCCCCGCTCAAATGATACTTGCCGTCTCTATAAAACTCGCTGGCGGCGCAATCCAAGGCCAAATAAACATCACCCCCAGGCTTAAAACCAGCCAAATCAATGGCGGACATAATCGCATCTAGGGCCGCTTGATTGCTTGCTAAGTTGGGTGCGAAGCCCCCTTCGTCACCGACGGATGTAGACAATCCCGACTGTTTAAGTACGTCCTTCAGCGCATGAAAAATCTCAGCACCAGTCCGAAGCGCCTCTTCAAAAGAACCAGCGCCAACCGGCTGAATCATGAATTCCTGAATATCAACATTATTATCGGCGTGCTCACCGCCATTTAAAATGTTCATCATCGGCACCGGCATGCTGTAGCGGCCCCCGGTTGCATCCAAATTAGCGAGATGTTCATAGAGCGCGAGCCCCTGCCCTTGAGCCGCTGCATGCGCAGCTGCAAGCGACACGCTGAGCATCGCATTGGCGCCAAGCTCTGCTTTGTTATCTGTTCCATCGAGCGCCAGCATTGTATCGTCGATATCCGATTGCACCTTTGCATCCCGCCCCAGCAGCGCCTCACGAATCCGCGTGTTGACATTGTGGACCGCCTTGAGGACCCCTTTACCCCGGTATCTGGCATCGTCACCATCACGCAATTCTAGCGCTTCCCTTGAGCCCGTTGATGCCCCGGAGGGCACCGCTGCGCAACCCATGGTGCCATCCGCCAGTTCGATTTCTGCTTCCAATGTGGGCTGGCCCCTGGAGTCTAAAATTTCCCGGGCTCGAATATCTATAATTTCAGTCATATTGCCTCTAATCGTTCATATCGCCGCGGAGCTCGCCGCTGGCTCTTCTGGAATCCTTCAGTCAGCCTTGACTGCTCGATCGAGCGCGACCAATTGGCTAAGTAACGACGCCATCTCGGCCAGCGGCCAGGAATTAGGGCCGTCACTCAACGCCTGCTCAGGATCTGGATGGGTTTCCATAAATAGACCATCGACGCCCACCGCCATCGCTGCCCGCGCCAATATCGGCACCATCTCTCTCTGTCCCCCCGAGGTCGCTCCTTGCCCCCCAGGCAATTGCACGCTGTGGGTCGCGTCAAAAACAACTGGACAGCCAGTCGCTTTGAGATGCGGCAATGACCGCATGTCTGAGACTAAGTTGTTATATCCAAAACTGGTGCCCCGTTCGCAGACGAGAATATCGTCGTTACCCGTTGCCTTCGCCTTTTCTACAACGTGAATCATGTCCCAGGGCGCTAAAAACTGACCTTTTTTGATATTAACAGGAAGGCCCTGAGCTGCAACGCGCTCGATATAGTTCGTTTGACGGCATAAAAAAGCGGGCGTCTGGAGGATCGAGACAACATCACTGACCTCTTCAAGCGGCGTATCTTCATGGACATCTGTAATCACAGGCAGGTCTAACTGGTCTCGCACACTCTGCAAAACCCTCAAGCCTTCCTCTAGACCAGGCCCCCGATGACTGTTTTTTGAAGATCGATTCGCTTTATCAAAAGACGACTTGTAGATCAGGAAAATGTCCAGCCGCTGACAAATTTCTTTGAGTGCACCCGCAGTATCAAGCGCCATCTGTTCTGACTCAACAACGCAGGTCCCTGCCATCAAAAAGAAACGCGCCGAAGGCCTGATTTCATATCCACATAGATCCATCAATCTTCTCGCTATCCAATCAAGACGTTTGTTTTGGCAACATCATCCAGCCGCGCTCAGCTCATCCCTCGCGCCGCGTCTGCTCTCGCTGTTTGCTCGCTCAATGCCGCTTGGACGAAATGAGTGAACAGAGGGTGTCCTGAACGCGGGGTCGAGGTGAATTCAGGATGGAACTGACAGGCAACGAACCAAGGATGATCAACCACCTCGATCATTTCCACGAGCGATTGATCTTTTGAGACCCCTGCAACCCGAAGCCCCGCTGCTTCTAACGGTTCGATGTAATTCGGATTGACCTCATAACGATGGCGGTGTCGCTCTTTGATGCTGTCCTGGCCATAAATTTCCCGCGCCAGAGACCCTTGAGACAAAATGCATTCTTGTTCGCCCATCCGCATCGTGCCACCTAAATCAGACTCAGCCGATCGAAGCTCTTTATCGCCAGTCTCGTTCACCCACTCAGTAATCAAGCCAATAATCGGATGCGGCGTGGCTTCATCAACTTCAGTGCTGTTGGCTTCTGAAAACCCGCCTGCGTCTCGCGCAAAATCGATAATGGCGGCATGCAGCCCGTAACAGATTCCCAGATACGGCAGTCGTTTTCGACGGGCATAACCAGCGGCCTGAATTTTACCTTCGAATCCACGTCCCCCAAATCCGCCAGGTACCAAGATCGCATCGGCACCCTCTAAGACTGAATCACCTTCAGTCTCAACGCGCTCAGAATCCACAAAATCAATCCGCACTTTCGTTTCGGAATGGATTCCTGCATGCGTCAGCGCCTCGCTCAGGGATTTATAGGCATCTAACAAATCCATGTATTTTCCGACCATCTTCAACTGGATCTCATGTTTTGGATGGCGCTGCAAATCTAGCACC
>CAJYBS010000081.1 GCA_913064795.1 uncultured Gammaproteobacteria bacterium | reverse complement strand
CAGCAAAAGGGCTCTGATCAGCAGCCGCTGGGTTTCCTCGCGATTTCCACCCCCTTTGGCTTGGGCCACCATCGCGGTTGTCCCCATTCTGAGGAAACCGAAGACCCAGAACAAAAGACTGAATACCATGCTTGCCAGCGCAAGCGCGCCCAACAGGTGCGTCTGCCCCAATTGGCCAATGACCGCGGTGTCAACAAATCCCAGTATCGGTGCAGCGAGATTAGCGAGAATGATGGGTCCTGCCAGTTTGCTCATTTGGCGGACATGGATGAGTCTGGTGGTCATCTTCTCACCGATAGCGCGGAAGGGGTTGCATCGTCTTGAATCCAAGAGGGTACGGTAGAGTTAACAGATTGATCCCCCGGGTGGTGCCCCGTCGTCCCAGCCATCGTCCGGTTTCCCAAACGGCGAAGCAGCGTGCGCGACGTCGAACTTCTGGGGACCAGTGCGAGTGGCCTGGATTTAAAGCCCTTGGATTGATGCTGATCATCTGATGGCGTGATTGGCGAAGTAATGGTGGATCCTATAAAACGGTTTTCAATGGTCGCGTCGCCTGACTTGCAATGAGGGTTATTCGCGCCCGGGTCTTCTTATGGGGGCCGGCTCTTGGCGGCGCCCAAGGCATTGGTTTAGATGTCTTTGATTATAGCGGTATCATGAAGGATCACAGAGGCCGTGTTGGATTTAAATTTCAAGATGCTTCGAACGAAGAAGGAGGGCGTCGATGGAGACAGATTTTCTTGTTGGGACCTACACCGACGATACCGACTCACAAGGTATTTATGCACTGCATTTGGACGCTCACGGGCATCCTTCTGTGGATCTAGATGCACCCATTTTAATGCGAAACCCCTCTTTCCTAATCCAGCATCCATTTCTTGATGTGGTCTATGTGGTCAGCGAAGTGGGTGAAGCGATTGGAGGCGAGGTCGCTGTAATGCGAAGAGGCGCCAAGGATCAATTCGAGATTGTTCAAACATTGCCGTCTGGGGGGATGGATCCCTGTCACTTGGCGGTTTCGCCCCAGGGCCGCTGGTTATTGGCGAGCCACTATTCAAGCGGGACAGTCAGCTTATTTTCCCTTGGCTTAGATGGCGGACTGATCTCGAGAGGACACTGCGTCGATCACCGGAATCGTTGGGTAAATCGTCCTGGGAAAGCTCAAAGCCACCCAAGACAGAATGCCTCGCATGTCCACAGCACGCAGTTTATTGACGACCAACAATTTTTGGTCTGCGATTTGGGCACGGACGAGGTGGTTGTTTACGATTTGTCGGCAACGGACCCCGCACAGGGGGAGCTCCGCTACGTCTGGAATTTTCCGTCCGGCTCGGGTCCTAGGCACGCCTTGGTAAGAAAAGAGCCATTGCGGATTTATGTGGTGTGCGAACTCAGTAATCGCGTTGCGATTCTTGGGTTGGGTTCTCAGGCGATGCCGGTCACCTATGATGCTCGAAGTTGTCTTACGGCCCAGTCCACTTTTAACGAGGCATCAGAAATTCGGTTCGATGCGCACGGTTATCTTTGGGTAGGCAATCGGGGGGACGATAGCTTGGCGCGATTTTCCCTCGCTTCGGACAATTTGGGTGATCCCCAGATTTTTCGGGACTGTGGCCGCTATCCTCGCCACTTTTGGATGGATGGATGGCACTTATTGGTCGCTGGGCGAGACGACAATTGTGTTCGGGTTGCACGGATGACTCGGGATGGACGGCCCAACCTTTCAGATGCTTTGAGTGCTGAGGTCCCTGCGCCGGTCTGCATCTTGCCCATTCGGACAGTGTGATGTTGGATCATTGGATCGATCTTAGATCCTGAAACTGAAGTTGGGTCAGCGTAAAGTAGATACCGCCAAGGGACATGAGCTCGTCGTGGGTGCCGACTTCCCGAATTCTTCCATGTTTCAAAACAACAATTCGGTCCGCCTCTTGAATGGTTTGCAGCCGGTGCGCGATCAAAATCGAGGTGCGACCCTCAGTTAGCGTTGCGAGCGCGGACTGGATCTGTTGCTCAGTTTCTGTGTCTACACTGGCTGTGGCCTCGTCCAGAATTAGGATCTCAGGATTACTGGCTAATACTCTTGCAAAGGCTAGGAGCTGCCGCTGACCCTGGGAGAGGTTTTGACCCCGTTCATTGAGCAGGGTGTCGAAGCCCTGCGGCAGAGCCATGATAAATGTCTCTGCATTAACCCATCGGGCCGCCTGTATCGCTTCAGCTCTTGATATATTGGGGCTACCTAGGCGAATGTTGTCTAACACGGAGCCTTCAAATATATGAAAATCCTGCATCACGACCCCAACCCGACGACGGACATCGGTCGATGGGATGGTGTTGAGATCAATGCCGTCGATAAAAATACGACCGTCCGAGAAATCATAGGCCCGGGCCAATAGCCGGATGATGGTGCTCTTTCCCGACCCAGTAGGACCAACGATGGCAATTTTCTCTCCAGCTCGAATGGTGAGGTTGATGTCCTCAAGAACAGGCATTTCTGGCTCATAACCGAAGGTCAAATTACGAAACGTAATCTCACCGTCGAGCCGAGCGGGCAATGCTGCAGGTGCGTTGGGCTCTTTGAGTTGTTCGTCCCAATCGAGCGCCTGAAAAATTCTCTCCGCGCTTGCCATCGCGCGAAAAATTGTATTGTACTGCTGACCCAAAACGCGGATAGGTCGGATAAACATGTCCACGAACTGCGTGAATAGAATTAAGCTACCGAGTGAAATCGCTTGCTGGACGACCTCGCCGCCACCGACCCACAAAATCGCGGCCAGGGCCATGTTGACCATGTTATCCATGAACGCGCCATAACTGGTCTCAAGCTTTACGGCTTTAATTTCTTGGCGTTGATTCTCTTGGTTAACACTCTTATAAAGCGCGTAGTTGACAGACTCTCTATTGCTCAGCTGAACGACCTGTATGCCACTCAGGTTTTCTTGGAGGTTCTGGTTAAGTTGAGAGACGCTGTTTCTGATCTCGCGATAGACCTTACGGGTGGCCATTCTAAAAATGTAGGTGAGTGCGGCGAAAACCGGGAGGGCCGTTAGGAGATAAAGAGTCAATTCAGCATCGATCGCCAGCATCAAGGCGAGGGCAATGAAAAACGGAACAAATTCCCCAACCAACATGCCGACCCCCATCAGCATTTCGAAGAGCGCTTGGACGTCATTGGTGACCCGGGTCATGATTCGCCCAACCGCAACCTTGTCAAAGAAAGTGCTTGGGCGGTACTCGATGTGATGGAACAAATCTTGACGCAGATCGCGCAGTGCATACATGACGGTTTTGGCGAGGCTGACTCGATGCAAATGATAGGCACCATGACAGGCGATGGTGAGAAATCCGTAGAGCAGGCAGGCGACGCTCAATGCTGAGAGGTCCATCAGTTCTGATAAGAATTGGGTTAGACCGATCAGGCCGAGATCTGGCAACGCAGAATTGGGCTGTTGGATGAGCAACCCATCGATCACCACCCGTGAAATGATCACCGGCAGTAAGATTGCGATAAATGAGGCGATTAGAACTAAAGTCAGTGATGTTGCTGCCAACTTTTGGTGCGGCTTTGCCCAACTCAGGATTCGTCCCAAGTCGGCAAACGTCATGGCTTTGCCGGGTAAGTCGGCATCGAATATGGCATGATCGCGGCGTTGAGATGAAGTCATCAGGCGGGTGCCTCAACAAAGCGTTGTTTGCGCTCGAGGTCACTGTAAAAACCATTGGCTGCAAGCAGCGTGTCGTGGCTTCCGGTTTCGATAATACAACCCTCATCAAGCACGATAATCTGATCCGCATGTCGCGCCGTTGAGACTCGGTTAGAGACAATGAGCGTGGTTAATCCTTGTCTCAAATTTTTTAGACCGGAGAGAATATGTTCCTCGGTTTCGGTGTCGACTGCCGAAAAACAGTCGTCTAAGACCAAGAGCGGGCTCATTCTAATGATCCCCCTGGCAAGGGCGGCTCTCTGCTTTTGTCCCCCCGATAGGGTCACGCCCCGTTCACCAAGCATGGTTGCAATGCCTTCTGGAAAAGATTCAATGGTGCCCGTGAGCGCAGCGATCTCTGCGGAGCGCATAATATCTTCGGTTGTGCGGTCTTGATCATCATAGGCAATGTTGTCGCCCAGACTGTCGGCGAAGAGAAAGGGATCTTGCAAGACGAGACACACGTTTTGGCGAAGGTAGGCAAGCGGAAAGGATTGGATCGACCGACCGTCGAGGAGAATGTCCCCACGACTGGGATCAAGCAGCCTTACCAATAGTCTCAGTAGTGTGGATTTTCCCGAGCCGACTCGTCCGATGATGGCCAACGTCTCTCCTGCATCAACCTTAAAAGAGACCCCTGAGAGCGCGTCTTTGTCTTTGTTCTGGTAGCGATAACTGAGATCACACACTTCAATTCGACCGGTTAACTCAGGGTGTTCGGATTCGGCGAAATCAGAGATCTCAGGCGTGTGGTCTAAAATCTCGAAGACTCGAGCTGTTCCTGAAATACCGCGCTGCCATTGGGTGACGATCGAGCCTGCTTCCCGAATGGGCCAAAGCAGCAGAGCCAAATACGAAAAAAAAGCAGTGAATGTTCCCAGGGTAATTTGGCCCATCGTATAGAGGTAAGATCCGTAGGCGACAATGATAAGCGTCGACACCGCGGCGATAACCGGCATGATCGCCCCGACCGCGGAGCTGTCGGTAAAGAGGGCAATGTTGTCATCGGCAAACTTTTGATTGGTCTGTCCAAAGCGCTTTATCTCATGCTGCTCCTGTGACATAGCTTGTACAGTCCTGATTCCATTGAGGTTTTGCTGAACAAAAGTCGATAGCTCGGCGAAACCCTCTTGAGTTTTTTGTGATTTTAAAAATATACGTTTCGCGTAGTAACTGGCAAAAAAGGTGATGAGGGGAGCGGGTATCAAGACAGCCAGGGTCAATTGCCAGGATAAATTCAACATAAAGATAAGACCGACCACCGCAGTAAAGACTAGGACCATTGTGGTTCTTGAGGTGCCTGCAATCAGTTCTCGGACCCGGGTGATATCGTTGATGGCTCGGGCCATCAGGTCGCCAATGGGATAACCGCTGTAGAAGATCGGTCCCTGGCGCTGTAGATGTTCAAAGAGCTGATTTCGAAGCTCGAATGCGGCATAAACACCGACGCGTCGTATCAGGATGCGGCTGATAATGGTCACGATAATTTGAGCGGTGACGCATCCCGCGATGGCCAGGGCAATTGGACCGAGTTCGGCAGAAAAGCTGTCTGCCGGTCTGCTGCTATCTTTTGCGGTGGCCAGGTAATCGATGCCCTCCTTAAGCAGGTAGGGGATGTAGGCTTCAAACAATCGGGCTGCGAGTAGCCCAAGCATCCCGCCCCAGAAGGCGAGGGCGTGGTTGTGGACCAAAGGCGCCAAGCGGCGCAGCGTAATCAATACGGTCATAAGACGATGTGCGTGCAGATGCTTTTGGAGTAGGGAGCGCCGATAGTATCTAATTGAGTGAAGATTCGAAAGAGATCTCCCCTCGACGACTTGCGCAGGGCTGTATTCAAGCTGCTCGATCGATTAGTAAGCGATACAATTTCGCACCGAGATAGTATGTATCAATGCCCTGATTGCAAGGTGGCCTTTGCTATCAGCCTAAAGGGCTAACCCAGTCAAAAGGATTGGGGTGGATCCGACTCGACAAGACTCGTCTGTTATCGGACGACTGTTGGCTTTGACTCTGAACGGAAGCATAAATTGACGGAAAATCGAGGGTTTGAGAGGTTGACCTTGGGAATTTTGGGGTTTTCAATTGTAGCTCAAGTTCCATAAGCCCAATCACTGATGCGGCGTCTCGACCGCGGATAAGGAGTATGCATGCGTTTTCAGCTCGACGCCGAAGAACGGGAATTTGAGTCACAGGTTGAGGCGTTTATTCAGGCAGAACTGGATCCCGAGCTTCAGCGGCGGGTAGCACTTTCTTTAGAGGTGCCCCGGGCTATGCGCGACGATTGGACTCGTAAATTAAATCAGGTTGGATGGGTCGCGCCTAATTGGCCGGTAGAATATGGGGGTACAGGATGGTCGATGCGACGCCGCCATCAGTTCGAAGTGTTGATGCGCAAACATCATGCGCCGGAGACCCAAGGGTTTGGCTTCAACATGGTGGGGCCCGCAATCATTAAATATGGGTCGGAGGCTCAAAAAGCCTATTATCTGCCCAAGATTAGAAGTGCTGAGATCCAGTGGTGTCAGGGCTACTCCGAGCCAGGCGCAGGTTCAGATTTGGCAGGTCTTTCAACGCGTGCTGAGATTCAAGGTGATCATTATTGCATCAACGGTTCCAAAATCTGGACCTCTGGTGCGGAGCAGGCGGACCACATTTTCTTATTGGTCCGCACAGACCCCGACGCAAAGAAGCAATTGGGCATTTCGTTCTTATTGCTTCGAATGGACTCACCCGGGATAACAGTCGAACCCTTGCTGGCTTTCAATGGTAAGCGATTGTGGAACCAAGTTTTTTTCGATGATGTTAGGGTCCCTCGCGAGGATCGGCTGGGTGAGGAAAATGCGGGCTGGACGGTTGCAAAAAACCTGTTGGGTAACGAGCGTCTCATGGTGTCCCGAGTGGCCGAGAACAAACGGGTATTGAGCAGAGTCAAGGCGCTTTTTGATGAGTTGGGGCTCGAGGCGGATGACCAGTTTAAAAAGCGCTTAGGAACGATCGAGATCCGACTCGCATCGCTGGAATCAATGGCCCTCAGGTTGTTGTCGAAATTCGATCAAGGGGGGCATGTTGGTGCTGAGCCCTCCATGCTGAAATTACAGGGTAGTCAATTGATCCAGGCCCAAGATCAGTTGTTGTTCGAAATCGTGCAGTATTACGGTCTTCCGGTTGACGGCACATTGCGGAGGGAGTCCAGTGGTCCGATTGGATCTCCTGAAACTGAAATGATCGCCAGCGCACTTTTTCATCATCGTGGCTACACGATTGCTGGAGGCGCGAGTGAGATCCAGAAGAATATTATCGCTCAACAGGTTTTGGGGCTTTGAAACGATGCTTTTTCGGGTTTCAGAGCCATCCTAACGGCAAGTCAGCTTGATTGAGGCCCCTCGGTCTTGGGCGCTGATGGATTCTGAGCCCTGTCCCATGAAGGGAAACGCACCTTTGCCCACGGAGCCCGAGACCCTGCTCGATGATCCATAGTGTCTACTTTGAGTCT
>CAJYBS010000080.1 GCA_913064795.1 uncultured Gammaproteobacteria bacterium | reverse complement strand
GAAATAACTTCATTTAAGCAATGGGGTAATGTACCGCTCTGACATCTGACTGACCCATTCACTTTGCGCCCATTAACAATTAGCAACGCCCCTTCCAACACATGGCGCCCATTCACTAAAAGCGTCCTGTCCGCCTGTAAATGAGGAATATTGATGACATCAGACTGCCGTTGAACTTCCCCCAGAGGCCAGATACCCGGTTGCGGGTAACCCGAGCCAACATGCTTGCCGCTTAGCCCCGTCAGGGTAATGACTAATTCTCCGGACCGGACCATCTGCAATAGATCAGACCGGGTCAATGTCATGCCTTGAGCTTTGACCTCTCGATAGCGACCGTCTCGAAATTGCACAGAGACATCATGACTGCTGATCAATAGCCTTCCTTCACCCTGCAAAACAATGCCGTCTTCGCTCGCAGATTGTTCTAGGGCGGCCATCATCTGGCGACTACTTTCCTGATCTACGGTCTCTGCCGTTAATGTGATTTGTCGTCCAAAGGAACCCGATAGACCTGTATTACTCTCAACGACCATTTGCCAAGTTGAATCCGTCGCCCCAGCCAACTTCCACATTTCTTCTTCGGGGAAATGGTCGGGCATTCCAACTATGTTCATCAGATCGACCACATTGCGCCTGCCTTGCGGCAGAATCATCCAACGATCATAAGCGCCCCGCCAAGTCGGCGCATCCATACCGGTTCCTGGTGTGTTGGTACTAACAAGAAACGGCATACGGTGGCAATTACCACAGTTCTGATCGAGATTGAATTCTAAAAACCCAGCTTTGGCTTTCTCGCTCAACGCGTTGTCAAACGGTCGTTCAGGTGCCGGAGGATAAGGAAAACTGAGTATGAACCGGCTCAACGCATCGCGGTCAGCCGCACCGAGCCTACCGAGTTGGTTTTCATCATTAACGCTACAGCTCGTTTGATCGCACATCGTGCCGGCTAGCGTGGCGTCCACCAAAAATCGAGCGCAGGAGATTGGACTACCCAATTCACAATTGGGTTCAACATCAGTATTAATACTTGCTGTGTTGTTGCCACCAAAGGGATCACCCGGAATTCCGTCCCAATGATAAGGCTCAGTATCACGTAATCCCCTTACGGGCATGGTCAGTCTGGGCGGGATCTGGGTACATCCGCCAACATCACACCGAGGCGTATTTAACACCCACAGTAACTGATCCGTGTGACCGTCGGGATGACAGCTTGCACACGAAAAAGTACCGGTTGAAGAGGCTTTAGCCGAATTGAAGGCCAGTCGACCTCTTTTCAGCGCAGCGTCCGTGTGATCCTCAAGCAAGATCGTACGGTCGACCCTCGGCGCATCGAAAGACGATAAGTCGACAATGCTCACCGAATTAGTGACAGCATTGAGCACCCAAGCCCGCAAAGCGACCCCGTCAAAACCTGATTCGAGCACGACGCCTCTGGGAACACCACCGACACCGACCAGCCCCAGGACTTCCCCAGTTTCGGCATCCATCGTGAACAACTTATCTGATCCTGCAGCTGTACCGACGAGCTTTTGATTATCCTCGGTGACCTGAAGCCCGTAAGGCGTCGCTAGAGCAGAATCAAACTCTGGGTTTCTAGGGGGTAGTGGCTCCAAATCATAGAACCTTGGCTGAGCGCAGCCATCATCACCGCAATCAATTCGCGTTACCCGATTCAAGAAAGCGCGATTCTGAAGTTCGTCCAATCCCTCTTTTAGCGTTCCCGCCCGACCATTGGCCGTATTTCGAGCATCGGTCTGCGTAATAAAAACCCGGTCTCTCTGGTCGACCGACAAGCCGTAAAGCAAGGTTCCTAAGCCTTCGACAACCTCGATTAGCTGATCCGTTTTGGTGTCAAAAACAAACAGGTCGCGGTCAGGCAACTCAGGGTTTTTGACAATATCCGCATCGTAATTCAGCGACAGCACATTGTTATTAGTGAACGCATGCTCGATGGCATCATAGGTGCAGCGATCACCATCGATTTTGCTCGGGAGGCAACCCGACAATTGGCTCTGGTTATTCGACTCAAAAGGAATAACATACAGTCGCTCATTTTGAACCGCGATCGCTCTAGGATCCTGAGCAGCAATCGGCAGCCGACCAGAGACCCGGTAGTTCTGCGCATCGATAATAGCGATTTCGTTACTGGGCCCAAGGGCAACATAGGCCTTCTGGTTGTTTGCAAAAGCAATGCCGATGGGCTCATCAAATCGGGTCGATAGCGATGCAGCATCCAAATCCTGAATGGTTGTGATGACTGTCAGATAAGTCGGACTTGTTACGTCAGCATCAACCACGCTGATGGTGTCAGAAACATGATTACTCACCCACACTTCGCGGCCATCCGGCCGAACCGCGATAGACACGGGGTCGACCCCTACCTTTACGCGTTTAATTAACTGCTGACTGGAAAGATCGATAACATCCAGCGTATCGCTCGGCGTATTCACCGTGAACACTCTGCCGCCATCTATGGCAATAGGCTGCCCATGCGGACTCAATAGCACTGGACGACCGATTTCTAATGCCAGGGGAACCGAGTCCTCAATATCAGGAATACCATCACCGTCATCGTCGTTGTCAGCCCTCATACCCAACCCAATGCAGACTTGGTCGCAGTCATCAGGTCGACCATCACTATCTAAATCAAGCCGAGCACCGAGGGCTATCAGTGGCCAAGCATCATTACCATCTAAAACGCCATCGCCGTCATCATCAAAATCTCTGTTATTGCCCAAGCCATCTGAATCTGTGTCAAACATCTCTTCCGCATTATTAGGGAAAGCGTCAAAGGCATTTGCTGAGCCATCGTTATCGGAATCAATGAATCGAGAAATATAGGCAACAATCTCAGCCGAAGCGGTTCTCATGGCGATCGAGGACTGCGCCCCTTGCAGAAGCGCCGAACCCTCAAAACCAAACAGGTACCTGATGACAATTAGGCCATCGGTCAGTGCCTGCAAGTGGCCGTCGCCATCGACATCAAAGCGATCAACATTCAACTCAAGAAAACTAGAGATTGCGGCTCCAGTTTGCCGACTGGCCAATGCTGAATCCGCGCCTTGCAGGAGCGCTTCATCTCTGAACCCAAACAAATACCGAATCAAGATCAACCCGTCAGTCAGCGGAAGCACCTCGCCATCGCCATCAATATCGAACCGAAAACAAGCGATACAAGGGGTATTGGTTTCAGACTCCGCCTCAAGGGCGCTGAACTGTGCCGACACAACCTCGATTGAAGTCCTGGGGTTCGTCACCTCAGATACGGGATGAGGCAATAGGAGGTTTGGGACAACGGGTTGTTTCCCCTCAGAAGCTCTGCCAGGCATTGCAAATCCATTCCCGAGCAGAGCGCTGCAATACACAGCCCCTAAAACTAAAACAAAAAATCTTAAAGTCTTCATTTTAACAACTTCAGGTTCTTTCTCTTTGCCTTCGAAAATTATCCTATTCTGCCTGCCAAGAGAGCGCTCTTTTTTCTTGAACTGCGCCGATTTGTGTCACCTGGCCGTCCCAGATTCAAGAACCATGTGTAGGACTTTAGGCACATACGACGGGATTAACCCAGTTACCTTTGAACCAGAAAGAGCCCTCAAGAACGTGCGCCAAGCTGTGACAAGGGCCCGTCACTCGCCCCAGAGAGGCCTACTTCGATTCCTGCGCCTGCTCAAGCGCCCATTGGTCAATAGGAATCAGTAACGGTGAAGTTCATGTCGTCATCAATTGCAGAGCAGCATTGTATAAACAGACGTTTACGCATCGAATGAGTAGCCTGGTACAACCGTTAGATTTTGACGACCCTCACCGTACTGGCTACTTCCCAAACTAATCAATGAGCTGCTTGAAGCAACTCGGCCTTTGGCAGGCTTTGACGCGCTAGCTCATTCACACCGTCTTAAAGCTCTAGATCCCCTTTTTGGAGCCGCTGAACAATGGTTCTTTTGAGTATCTCGTTGGTGCCATCAGCAACGTTGACCACACGTAATGCCTGCCAGGCCTCGGTCAACCCCAGTTCATTGGTAAAACCCATCGCGCCGTGGGTTTGTATTGCACAATCAACGGCGCTCAGACCTTTTTGGACAGAAAACGCTTTGGTCATAGAGAGTTCCTTCACCGCTAATTCACCCGCATCGAGTAGCAGGGCGGCGTTGATACCCATCAAATGTGCCGCGTGAAGATCAGTTGCCGCATCTGCAATAGGAAAACTAACCCCCTGATACTCGCTGATGGATTGACCGAAAGCGGTACGAACCTTGGCATAATCTAGGGCCATTTCAATGGCCCAGCGCCCATAACCAACGGAACGCGCTGAATTATAAATGCGGCCAAGAGAAACCCCATAAAGTGCTGCCGCAAATCCTTTGCCAAGTTCTCCAACAATTTGCCAGGGCTCAACGTAGACCTCATCAAGGGAAATTTCCGCCTCATCGCCGCCGATATGGCCGAATAGACGAATGACTCGTTGGATCTTAAATCCGTCACTATTCGTCGGCACCATAAAGGCCGTGATCCCCGATTCTGTTTTCGCAAAAATGACGCAGAAGTCAGCAATCGGTGCGTTGGTGGTCCAAATCTTCCGGCCCGATAGTCGCCACCCTTTTTCCGCTTTGACCGCTTTAGTAGCCAGCATACTGGCATCAGAGCCTGCATTGGGTTCGGTCAGACCAAAACACATTGATTTTGAACCATCCATCAATCCGGGCAAGAACGCCGATTTTGCTTCCTCACTCATTTGTTCTAAGAGTTTGCTCGGACCAAAGGCCCAGTGAGCTAGGGCATATAACATCAGCCAATTTTTTGGTCCGCATCGATGAAATAGCGCTTCCCAAGCCGCATAGTAGGCGAGATGACCCAGCCCACCTCCACCCAATGCTTCTGGCACGCACATCCCATAAAAGCCCGCTTCAGCCGACTGCATCCGAACCTCAGTGATTAACGCCACTAGATCCGCAGAGAACCGACCGTTTTCGTCATACAACTTTCTTGGGTTCTCGAAAAAATCGGAGTGCTTTTGATGCCGGGTCAGCACCTCTTTTTCTGCAAAACGGAGAATCCCCGCACGGGCAAACTCAACTTCCTCTGGCATCTCAGCAGCGATCGCGCTCATTTTTGACTCCGGGTTAGAAACGTTTCGACATCATGCAGCAAACGGCGGTGCGATCAAAACCAACGACCGGCCCGGTTTCTGCGCGCACAGACCCAATACTGGCAATGAATCTGGGATCCAAGCAAACAAGTCCGCCTTCGACCGATGCTCAAAGGTGCTGACATTCATCCTGTAAAACAGGGCTGGCTTTTATTGCATCAGAAGAGGCAACGAGGCGGAGCCTCGACCGGAGAGCGTCGTCACCGCGTTAAGCGGCCGACAGGTTGAGCCCAAAGACTCCCTCGGTCAGCCGCGCTCGACACTGAGTGCGATGCGCGCTGACTCCTGTCGCCATGCCTGGTCCGTCTAGGCGATACCCATTAGGTCGAGCATATTGCCGTAATAGAACTTATCCATGATGCTTTGATCGCAGTTCGGCATGGCTCGCTCAAATTTAGCGATCGGGTTCCCCGTGCCCTCTGGATGTGGATAGTCGGACGCGAATACCAACATGTCTGGACCAATTTGGTCGATGATCCAACCCACGGGCTCATCGGCAAAAGGAGACACTTTGATATGCCGCTTTGCTGTTTCTGAAGGCGGTTCAGAAAACGTCCGAGACCGCTTTAAGAGGTGCGCCGTGAAGTCCATCTGCTGAAGCCAAGATGGCAACCAAGTTGCTGCATGCTCCATACTGATGACGCGAAGTCCTGGGTGGCGGCCAAAGACATCATCAAAAATCAGCGCCGAAAGAAATAATTGCGCACTCGTACCAATGTTCAATAAGGATAGCTCCCCCGCTGGGGCATCCCCGCCAAGGGCCACTTCGTGTTTACCATTGTTTTTAAAGCTCGGAGATACCGCGTTGTAATTTCCATTCGCGGCAACATGAATACCAGCGGGAATACCGCGTTCCGCAAAATTGCCCCATATCGGATCAAAGTCAGGATGCGTGAAGGATCGATGGTCTGAATTGGGCTCGTTGGTTGGCACCATAAAGGTGTAACAACCGTCGTCAAAACCCTGATTCATAATTGATAATGCAACCTCTGGCCCAAGATTGAGTGGTATATACCCGACCGCCTTTAAGCGTTCATCGTGCGCGCAGAAATCAGCCATGGCCTTGTTCAATGTCATCGATGCAGCCTCCAATGCCTCATCGGTTGCGGCATGGAGCATCTGATGGAACGAAAATGTCGGAAGCACCCACTGAAGTTCAAACCCCAGCAAATCGAGGGTTCGCGAACGCTCCAAGGGATCAAACGCGCCCAACCGGCTCCACCCGCTTTTGGTATTATCCATTAATGCCGCTTCAAATTTTGCCATTGTTTCAGGATCTTGCTGGCGCTTAGCAAACAATTCTCGAGCTCGATCAAGGCCGGCTTGAACCACTGGTAAACCTTTCTGTTCATGCATCGACGGTACGAGGTTAAAATGCTCTGGCCGGGCAGCATTATGAAGAAAGTCGTCTAGTTCGATGACATGAGAATCAACATCGATAATGCGTCGGTGCTCTGCGTAGGTCATAATCTTTGCTCTGAAGGATGAAGTGTTACGACCTAAGTTAAACCAGCTATTTTAGACTGTCAATAATAAGGGTAGACTTACTCCATGCCTTCAACGCGCTCCAGAACTCGTCTCACCCCGGCGGCACGCCAAGATCAGCTCCTCGATACCGCGCGTGCGATGGTCATTGAACAAGGACTACAGGCGTTTACCATGGAAGGGCTCGCCAAGACAGCCGGCGTATCAGCACCGCTGGTCTATAACTATTTCTCCAATCGCAAAGCATTATTGCAAGTCTTGTTGAGGCGTGAATATCGGCGATATGTTGAAGATATCGTTCAGGCTTCGGGCGCGGCCAAGCATTTTGAAGATCTGGTGCGGGTTGCGGTCACCAGTAACTTCGATCACCAGGCGCCGGGCAATCTTCTGCCGCTGCTGTTGTCCCAGCCGGAAATCAGTCAGGCGGTTAGGGCTGAGCAAAGGCGCGATCGACGCAAGAGCGCCACATTTTTGGTCCGTCGGGCGACCAAGCAGTACCAATTAACCCAACGCGAGATAAGCCGGCCAACGATCACATTTTCCTTCAGGCCGTCCAGCGTGTCCTGACG
>CAJYBS010000079.1 GCA_913064795.1 uncultured Gammaproteobacteria bacterium | reverse complement strand
TAACACCTTCTGCGACCACATTGATTCTAGCCCCTACAGAATCCCCATCCCGTCGCAGCTGATCGATCAGGGCCGCCATGTCGTCGACCAGCGACGCGTCTGGGCTAAAAAATGGGTTCTCATTCACGACTGACCAGTCAAAATCCCTGATTTGCAAATCTCCCATTTGAGCGAGATAACCGCGTATCTGGATACCAAATTCTACATTCAGGTACTTTTTAGCGATGGCGCCCGCCGCGACCCGCATTGCCGTTTCTCTCGCCGATGAGCGTCCACCACCCCGATAATCTCGAACGCCGTATTTCTTCTGGTAAGTAAAATCGGCATGAGCTGGCCGATAGAGATCTTTGATGGCGCTGTAGTCCTTGGATTTTTGATCCTCGTTCTCGATCATTAGACCGATACTCGTACCCGTAGTCACCCCCTCGAAAACACCTGAGAGTATTTTAACTTGATCCGCTTCTTGTCTTTGCGTCGCGTATTTAGAAGTGCCTGGCCGCCTCCGGTCCAAATCCACCTGCAAATCAGCTTCGCAAAGAGCAAGCCCTGGGGGACAGCCATCAATGACGCAACCCAAAGCAGGACCATGGCTTTCGCCAAAGGTCGACACCCGAAACATTTCTCCAATGCTGCTTCCTGGCATGCTGTCTTGCCTCAAAATCAGTTATTATAGACCAACGGCGCCTAGGATCCTCGAGATTTTGCGACGGGGGTAAAAGTCATCAAGGAGAACAGCATGGAGCAGGCCTTTAAAACCATTTTGGAGCAGATTGGAGAGGACCCCTCTAGAGAGGGACTACTCGATACTCCGAGCCGCGCCTCCAAGGCCATGGCTTTTCTGACCAAGGGTTATGCTGAAACCCTCGATGAAATCGTCAACGATGCCCTCTTCCCCTCCGACACCAGCGAAATGATCATCGTGCAAGATATCGAGCTCTACTCAATGTGCGAACACCATATGCTGCCGTTCATTGGCAAATGCCATGTCGCCTACATTCCAACTGGGCGGGTTGTTGGCCTCAGCAAGGTGGCACGGATCGTGGACATGTATGCCCGGCGCCTACAAATCCAAGAAAATCTCACCCTAGAAATTGCTGAAGCGATTCAGGCCGTCACAGGCGCCGCAGGGGCTGGCGTGATTATCGAGGCGCAACACATGTGCATGATGATGCGTGGAGTGGAGAAACAAAACTCCATGATGAAAACCTCAATGATGCTGGGCCAATTTCAGAAAGACCAGAGCACTCGCATGGAATTTTTATCGATCCTGCAGCTTCAACGTTAATCTCCCTCTAGAGCCCGATAGGGTCCCTGGACGATTAGATCTATCCGTGAACCTGTCCATCCCTCAATCGGCGCGAGCGATCCCAGTCCATGAGCCGTATATTGGCAACCGCTACGAGCATCTTGCAGCGTCGATGCCAGGTTTTCTGCGATTTTTTGGGATGCACGCAAGTTCCTTTGAGGAGAAATCCCACGCTCATCGTCACTGACGGCAACCGCGATCAATGTTAGATTGTGCGCTTGACACCAAATGTTCAGCGCTTCTTTAAGGCTAATAAGGTCGCTCTGGGCCTCTTTCAGACCGAACCTCACAAACCCCTGTTGTTCAAAACCTTGCTCGATCTTTTCGCCCCAATTAGCCTGACCTGCCTCGAACCATTCCACTCGATAATGCACAGGTTTGTTAGAGCGCTTAGAGATATAAACTAACCAATAATCCGAGGTCTGACGGTTCTGACCGACCCAGTAGTACTGAGATTGCTCAAGCCCATAAAGCTTTGGCTCATCGAAAACAGCATTCGCCCATTCATTACTGCTCCCGCAATCCCGTCCTTGGCAGACAAATCGCGTTGTATATTCCGACGCCACAGCCGATTTTAGCGCCGTCATCGCTTCATCAAGAGAGACGCCTGATGCCGCCCTAAAGGTCTCATAGTGGCGTATCCCTTGCACCAATTGTTCCGATTTGGGATCCAAATTGTTGCTGATCTTTTTGAGCCTTCCGAGCATGATTTTATGGCGCGCGGCGCGCTCCTCGATCATCGTCTCCAATCGCTCGCTTTCAAGGTCGAGTTCAATGGCTTGCGCTGGATCCCAAAATAACAAAAGACCCAACCCCACCCCAAACAGCAACCACTGCTTACAAGTGACTAACAATTTCAATCTGATCACAGCCTCCACTCTACTTCAAAATTTATCTCTTGCGCCTCATCGCACCTTCTCCTCAGAGCATAAACGCTCGCAGTCTGAGGATAAACCCGGACACCCGTCAACATCAGGATCACCTCTGCAAGGATCGGCTGGTGAAAGACCCAAAATACGGAATTTTCCTCACGGACCAACTGATCCACTAAGTCAGCGGGATCGGCATCGGGCACCAAGGTGTGAGAGATGGGTCATAGGGGTAATCGAAGTCGCTCAGCGATCAAGTCAGCGGACTCCCGAGCGCGCAGGAAAGGGCTCGATACAATGCCTGGTGCTTGAAGACTGCGCCCGGCCAATGCCTCAGCAACCAAACGCACCGCTTCCCGGCCTCGACGAGTCAACGGGCGATCCGCATCGGGCACACCCAAGGCCGCATCGCCATGTCGCATCAAGACCGTTTGCGTGGCATAAATCGCCGGACTTTGCCTTTGCTCGGTCACTACTGGGTGGTCAAATCCAGTAATAGCTGATTCAAGCGCTGTACATAACTTGCAGGGTCGGAAAGCTGGCTTCCCTCAGCGAGCAACGCCTGGTCAAATAGAACTCGAGTCAGGCTTTTAAAGCGGTCCATATCCTGCTCTTCATCTAAACGAAGTACCAGCGGATGCGTCGCATTAATCTCAAAAATTCGTTTTGCTTCCGGAACTGCCTGACCAGCTTGCTCCAAAATTCTCCGCATTTGCATACCCATCTCATCCTCTTCCACCACCAGACAGGCTGGTGATTCAGTCAGCCGTTGACTGACTTTCACCGAGGTGACCGCATCATCGAGCTCTTCCTTGATCCGCTCTAAGAGACCCGCCATGGCTTGTTCCGATTTTTCGGTTTCGGCTTTTGCGGCTTCATCGCTGGGATCAAGATCCAGACTCCCCTTGGCGACGTCCTGAAGCGACTTGCCATCAAAATCTACTAGGTGCCCGACCAACCACTCATCAATGCGATCTGAAAGCAACAGCACTTCGACGCCCTTATCTCGAAACACCTCCAGATGAGGACTTTTAGCGGCGGTTTGGTGGTTATCTGCAGCCACATAATAAATCTTGTCTTGCTCGGGCTTCATCCGTTCGACATAGTCTTTCAACGATTGATTCTGCGCTTCGTCTCCGGTGTGCGTTGTTGAGAAACGCAATAAGCCTGCGATCTTCTCTTTATTCGCAAAATCCTCAGCCGGCCCCTCTTTGAGAACTTGTCCGAATTCGCTCCAAAAGTTCTGATAAGTTTCAGCGTCGTTTTTTGCCAACTTTTCAAGCGTATCGAGCGCTCGCTTGGTCAGTGCCGACTTCATCGATTCAATCGCCGGATCTTTTTGAAGAATCTCCCGAGAGACATTCAGCGACAAATCATTCGAATCAACCACGCCCTTAATAAACCGCAGATATAGAGGAAGAAATTGCTCCGCTTCGTCCATAATAAACACCCGCTGGACATACAGTTTTAAGCCCTTTGGGGCCTCTCTATTCCATAAATCGAAGGGCGCCTTAGCGGGCACAAAAATAAGACTGGTGTAATCAAGCTTGCCTTCAACCCGGTTATGGCTCCAAGTCAGGGCATCCTGAAAGTCATGCGCAACATGCTTGTAAAACTCTTGATACTCCTCGTCTTTGACGTCTGATCGAGAGCGCGTCCAGAGCGCAGTGGCGCTGTTGACCACTTCCTCGCTCGCAGTTTCGTCTTCGCCTTCAGCGGGTTTTAAAATCGACACTGGAACTGACACATGATCAGCATACTTTTTAATCACGTTTTGTAGGCGCCAATACTCTAAAAACTCCTCGTGCTCAGCACCCAAGTGCAACGTAATCTCAGTCCCTCGATCCGCTTTTTCGATGGCTTCAATTTCGTAATCCGCCTCTCCCGCCGAGGTCCACTGGACTCCCGCCTCTGGCGGATCACCGGCCCGCCGGGTCGCGACGACCACCCGCTTGGCAACGATAAATGCTGAATAGAACCCGACTCCGAACTGACCAATCAGCTGGGAGTCCTTTTTTTGATCGCCGCTGAGTCCGGCTAGAAACTCAGCAGTGCCCGATTTAGCAATGGTGCCAAGATGGCTGATCACGTCGTCCCGATTCATCCCAATTCCGTTGTCGCTGATCACTAATGTTTTTTGTTCTGCATCGGCGTGAACCTTGATCTCGTAGTCTCCGCTCTCTGCGGTCAGGGCATCATCTGTTAAACTTTGGAACCGTAATTTGTCGATTGCGTCAGAAGCATTCGAGATCAATTCCCTTAGAAATATTTCTTTGTTTGAATACAAAGAATGAATCATCAATTGCAATAACTGCTTTGCTTCGGTCTGAAACCCTAGTGTTTCTTTTTCGCTGGCTTGCGCCATAGCCTTCCTCCTCATACTAGCTCGTCGTGTCTCAAAGACTTTGTTCATCTAAGACAATGATTCTCTGAGACAATGATTCTCAGACTGTCGTTCTCTGCCCCATCGTTTTCCCTGTTTTGGGGCCGCCTTCTACTTTTTCAACCCCCGAGCGAGAACCCTCATAAAAAAAGCGGCTGAACGCCGCTTTTCTTCGCTCACCGCTACCCTGTCTCAATTCCAGCCTGTAATTTCCTTTAGGGCATCGCCTATCGCAGCGAGGCTCTTAACCGTCGATACGCCGGCCGCATTCAAAGCGGCAAACTTATCATCGGCAGTCCCTTTGCCGCCCGCGATAATGGCTCCGGCATGACCCATTCTTTTTCCAGGCGGCGCGGTTACACCGGCGATATAGCTGACCACAGGCTTTGTGACATTCGACTTGATAAAATCAGCGGCTTCTTCTTCTGCATTACCCCCAATTTCTCCAACCATGACAATCGCCTCGGTCCCCGGATCATTCTCAAACAATTCGAGAATGTCGATAAAATTACTACCTGGAATCGGGTCCCCGCCGATACCAACACAAGTGCTTTGACCAAACCCCAGGTCTGTCGTCTGCTTTACAGCTTCATAGGTTAGGGTCCCTGATCGCGACACGATCCCCACCTTCCCCGGCAGGTGGATGTCACCTGGCATAATCCCTATCTTGCACTGCCCCGGAGTGATGACGCCTGGACAATTTGGCCCGATCAACCGCACACCCATTTCATCAACTCGAACCTTCACCGCGAGCATGTCCAGAGTGGGAAGCCCCTCTGTGATACACACGATCAGCTTGATGCCCGCCGCTGCAGCTTCTAGGATTCCGTCTTTGGCAAATGGCGCTGGCACATAAATCACTGAAGCATCAGCACCTGTCTCAGCAACAGCATCAGCGACCGTATCGAACACGGGCAGTCCCAAATGCGATTGGCCGCCCTTTCCTGGCGTTATACCACCGACCACCTGAGTGCCATAAGCCAGTGCTTGCCCTGAATGCAGGGTGCCCTGAGCTCCCGTAAAGCCTTGGCAAATGACCTTTGTATTTTGATCGACTAAAACGCTCATGACGCACCTCCAGCTGCCTTGACCACTTGTTCCACAGCATCCGTCAAACTCGTCGCAGCAATAATCTCAACATCACTGTCCGCCAACGTTTTAACTCCAACCGCCGCGTTATTTCCTTCGAAGCGCACCACCACAGGCACGTTCACTCCCACTTCCTTGACAGCACCGATAATCCCCTCAGCGATAATATCGCAGCGCACAATGCCCCCAAAGATATTGATCAACACCGCCTTGACCGCCGTGTCAGAGAGGATAATTTTAAAGGCCTCACTCACGGCCTCCTTGGTAGCACCACCACCAACGTCCAAAAAGTTAGCGGGCTGACCACCGAATAATTTGACGAGATCCATGGTTCCCATTGCCAAACCGGCGCCGTTGACCATGCAACCGATATTGCCCTCAAGCGCGACATAATTCAGGCCGAATTCTGCGGCTTGCGCCTCGCGCTCATCCTCTTGCGTTGGATCATTCATTGCGGCCAGGGACTTTTGCCGAAATAAGGCATTGCCATCGATCGAAACCTTGGCATCGAGGCAATGAATATCGCCACTGTCGGTAACCACAAGCGGGTTAATCTCGAGCAATGACAAATCTCTTTCTACAAACATTTTTGAAAGTGCCACAAAAACCTGAGCAAACTGATTAACTTGCTTTCCCTCTAGTCCAAGCTTGAAGGCCAATTCTCGACCTTGAAAAGCCTGCCCGCCGAGCGCGGGATCGACCACGGCTTTAAGAATTTTATCCGGAGTCTCTTCGGCCACTTTCTCGATTTCAACGCCACCCTCAGTTGAGGCCATGAAAACGATACGGCGGCTGGAGCGATCGATGACTGCGCCAAGATAAAGCTCACGAGCGATGTCTGTGCACGTCTCAACAAAAATTTTTGAAACAGGCTGTCCATGCTCGTCCGTCTGGAATGTCACCAAACGGGTCCCCATGAGACTGTCTGCAAATGTCTTGATCTCCGAGAGATCCGAAAACAATTTGACACCGCCAGCCTTTCCGCGCCCCCCGGCATGAACCTGCGCTTTAACCACCCATCGGTCGCCGCCGATCTCTTCGGCTGCAGCAACAGCCTCGTCACCCGATTCTACGGCGATGCCTGCTGAGACGGGCAGACCGTACTCCGCAAAGAGCTGTTTTGCCTGATACTCATGAAGATTCATATCCTAGTTTCCTTTATCTTTTTTGACAGTTGTTTTCTAAATTTAGCTTCTGATTTATCGCTCTTGGTTTTCGCTCTTGGCTTTTGGCACTTGAACATTGGCATTGGCTTCCATCCTGAGCTCATCGTAACCCCGACCTACATGTCTAAGGCGCCTATTCACGAACCCTAAGCTCACCGTAAATGCTTCCGATCCCTTTCTAATTCACCCCTACCCAAATCAATCTACCCACCTGGCCCATTTTGTTTCAGCGGCGCTTGCGGTTCGCAATATGAATGGCATGGCCCGAAACTGCAAGTGCAGCCTCATGAAAACCTTCCGAAATCGTTGGATGCGCAAACATTGTCAGCCCAATATCCTCCGCTGAAGCACCAAATTCCATCGCGATCACCGCTTCTGCGATAAGCTCAGAAGCGTGCGCCCCAATCATATGGACCCCAAGTATCCGGTCACTTGCAGCATCGGCGATGACCGTCAC
>CAJYBS010000078.1 GCA_913064795.1 uncultured Gammaproteobacteria bacterium | reverse complement strand
GTTTTCACGCTGTGATTGCGGACAGAAAACCGTCAATTTGTCCCCAGCATCAGCACCACTGAAGAAGTAGTCAAGCGGCCAATGCTTTCGATTCTCCAGGTAAGTCCTTATGGCTTTTCGACCCCGCATCCCCAGCTGGCCTCTGATCCCCATATGCTCTACGGGTTTCCCCAGGGCACAACCTGCAGCACGTCCGGTCCATGCGCCATGGAACTTGTCTAGCAGATCCGCTTCTCTTGCTGCCCCCAATTGTCTCGGTCCATCCGGACGCTCCTTGCGAATACCTTCAAGGTCATTTGGCTGCACGTACCCGAAATCAGGGTCCCTGGGTAACTGCTCTAGCCCTTTATAAAGGATATCAACGGCATCAAAGTTCATGGAATCCTTTTCGTCCCAGAGACTGTTGACCTCTTCTCTGAGAGCTTCAGGCACTGTTCGCCCCTCGTAGTCACACTGAACCACTTCCATCCGAAGTAACTCAAGTGGTGTTCCCCATCCAGTAAATATCATGGTGTTATTCCTTATAAAATGCCAGGTAAGTCGTTTTTTAGTATTCTGTCACAGCAGAACCGCAATGCTTTACTGCAATTTTATTTTTTGAAATTTTGGTGGCCGTTTTTCAATAAAGGATGCGACGCCCTCCTTAAAATCCTCTCGGGCAACGCTGTCAGCCATCCAAGCATTTGACTCTCGCATGGCGTCTCCTAACTCTTGATTTAGGTGCCGGTAGACCTGTTTTTTCATCATCATAATTGATATAGGTGCGGATGTTTTGGCAATTGCTCGCAGATAGTTTCGAGCTTCAATGGCACTGTCCCCAGCTTCACAAATGCGATTTGCATATCCAATGCGGAACGCCTCCTCCGCATCCATTTTTCGGGAGCTCCAGAGCACGTCTAGCGCATTGGATGGCCCAACGAGACGCGGTAACATCCAGCTGGTGCCATGCTCGGCGATCAAACCACGAGGCCCAAATGAAGTAATAAAACGTGCTGTTTTATCAACGAATCGCATATCACAGAACGTTGCATAGCTGAAGCCAAGCCCAGCGCAAGCTCCATTTACCGCAGCGATTAGCGGCTTACGCAAACCAAGAAAGTAGGTAGGTGATGACTTGAAGTTGGGATCATTGTCGGGGTTACCGGGTTCTGCGGCCAGATGGTCATGGGACTTTTTTTGCAAGCTACCCGCTTTACTCATGTCGCCAAGCGCTCCCATATCAACGCCCGAGCAAAAACCTCGTCCTGCCCCTGTGATTACAGTCCCCACAACCTCCCTGGTTCTCTCCGAGATATCTAGCGCGTGGCGGATCTCTGCCTGCGTCAGATCAGTAAGCGCATTGAGTTTGTCAGGACGGTTCATTGTGATAGTGGCCACTGGACCTTCGATTTCATAAATGATTTCTTCGTACGCACCGCTTCCTTCGATGTCAGTCACAATCAAACTCCTTCGTTAGAAAATTAACCGCAAAAGTCACGGCTGCAGTCTCCGATAAGCGCTGTCCCCAAGTGTCTGAGCAATCTCCAGCCCCAGTTCATGCGCGTCGAGTAAAGCTCTCTTAATGGAACTTTGCGTCACAGCCATAGGCATATTATGGGCAATAGGCCTCGCTTCCGCCGCCGCAGAAATAACATCTAGTTCCTTGTGATTTTTCGGTGACAGGGAAAGCTGGCCAAGATGAATCGGCAAACCAACTTTGGCGAAAAAAATTGCTGCCTTGCGTGCATCTGCTGATTTCTCCATCGCAAGTTGAGCCATTGTTCCCATGGCTACCATTTCACCATGCAAATATTGATCATGCACTGAAGTTATCTCGGTGAAGGAGAGTGCAAGAGCATGAGCCAAAGCAAGACCACCGCTCTCAAAACCCACACCACTCATTAGTGTGTTAGCCTCAACCACCCTCTCTACAGCATCGTCATTAATATTTTCACTGACAGAAGCTGCAGCCTTGTCTCCAAACTCATAAAGCGTATGAGCACATGCCTCACCGATTGCACAAGCGGTTATTGTTGGCCTAACACCCAGGCTGGTCCTAGCTAGCGGATTATTCTGACAAACCCTCGCCTCATACCAGGTTGCCATTGCATCTCCTATCCCTGCCACGAGAAATCGCTCATCAGCTTGAGCAATAACATCCGTGTCAACGACCACTAACGCCGGGTTCACCGGATAAAACTCTACCGAGTCCGCCACACCCTCTTGCGTGTATATCACTGACAAAGCAGAGCATGGCGCATCATTAGATGCCAAGGTGGGGACAACCACAACCGGCACACTTAACCTATGAGCGATTGCTCTCCCAGCGTCTATCACCTTTCCGCCGCCAGCTGCAATTAAGCAACCGATCTGAAGTGGTCGAAAATGTTCGACATGCATCTCAATCTCCGGTCTCGAACATTCTCCATTAAATCTGGCACTCAATCCCTCAATACCGGCAGTCTTTAGGCGGTCTAGAACTACGGCACCTTGTGTCGCTAAGCCTCGCTCAGACACCAGAAGCCCAGCGGATTTAACGTTGAGCAGCGATAGATAACTCGCTAAACGTTTGATAACCCCAGGTCCTTGGATATAGCGTTGAGGAGAAACCAATACCTTAGGAGGAGGTTGTTGAGGATCAGCGAATACATCTGCGGGGAAATACGGTTCCATTGCCTTAACTATGTTTTCTCAGTTGATTTGGCTTTCTTACTCTTGCATAACTACAACTACCCAAATGCCTGCCTGACCGATATAGTGTCACTTGCTTTTTTAACCATTATAACGGACTCGACAGTTGCCTGACGCTAGCACAACAAGACTACAAGCCATAGAGGAATTATGCGCTCTGGGACAACCGTACGAGTTGAAATTCACCCAAATTATGGGTAAGAACCAACGCATTTTTGTTAACGCACCTAATACACTCAGAGATCTATATTTAGAGACTAGAAGTGACCTCGACTATTTAGTCTTTGAGGGCGAGCGTTTTACCTTCGACCATGTTTATCATCTCGCCAGCGCTTTTGCGACGGCAATGGTTGAGCATTATGGAATCAAACCGGGAGATCGAGTGGCGATCTCGATGCGAGACTATCCAGAATGGGTGATAGCCTTTTTCGCAACGACATCCATTGGAGCCATAGCGGTTTCCCTAAATGCCCAATGGGGAGTGAGTGACCTATCTTTTGGGCTCAAAGACTGCAGCCCCTCGCTGGTTTTAGTCGACCAAGAGCGTTTGGATCTTATTTCCTCCATAGACAAAGTGCCTCAGGATATGAGCATTATCCGAATTCGCTCAAACGCCAATGCCTCAATGAAATCTGATGCCTGGAATGACGTTTTGGCGGCTCATAAGGACACTGAGATGCCTCCATCGGTGATTCAAGCAGACGACGACGCCACAATTATTTACACGTCGGGCACTACAGGATATCCAAAGGGCGTTGTATCAACGCACCGGGGCATTATCCATGCATTACTCTCATGGGAACTTGATGCTGAAATCAGAGCTTATACTGGGACATATGAGCACCCCGCGCCGGGGTATCAAGAATGTTTTCTTCTTACGGTGCCACTTTTTCATGTCTCTGGATCCCATGTAGCCATGCTCGCGTCTCTGAGGCTTCAGCGAAAAATGGTTTGCATGTACAAGTGGGATGTGGAAAAAGCAATGGCCCTGATTGAACAGGAACGCGTGACAGTTCTTACTGCAGCACCCGCAATTACAAACGACGTTATATATGCCGATGACTCGTCCAAATTTGACCTCTCCAGCCTATTGGTTCTTGGGGGTGGGGGTGCTCATAGGCCTCCCGAGCAGGTTCAGGGAATTGCCGGATTTAAGAAAACGATAGCTCCAGGCACAGGATGGGGGATGACCGAGACCAATGCAATAGGAGCTGGTATTTTGGGAAAGGATTACGTCCATCGACCATCCAGTTGCGGACAATGCTCCGCCGTGCTTGAAATGCGGGTCATTGATGAGGCCGGGAACAAACTTGTATCGGGGGAGCCGGGCGAATTGCAAGTCAAAGGCACCTCCATGTTTCGTGGCTACTGGGAGCGACCAGAGTCTGACAAGGAGTGCTTTGATGGCGACTGGTTCAGGACTGGCGATAAGGCCATTATCGATCGGGAAGGATTTGTGCACATTGTTGATCGAATCAAAGACCTCATCATTCGCGGTGGGGAAAATATCGCATGCAGCGCTATCGAGGCAGCTCTGAACCAACATTCACTGGTGAAGGAAGCCTGCGCATATGGCCTTCCGGATGAGAGGCTAGGAGAAAAAGTTGGCGCAACCGTTTCGGTGCTAAGCCCCGTCGCAACAGCCGATTTGGAAGAATTTTTAACCGGTAAGTTAGCTCGGTTCGAGATGCCAAGCCACATCATTCAAACACAACAACCGCTGCCCCGCGGAGCCTCAGGCAAGATAGTAAAGCGCCTTGTAAAAGCTGATGCGATTAAAAACCTTAACCAAGTCTGAGCTATTGCGCCCAGTTGATTTTTTAGGCCTTAGGGGAGGACCCTAACCTCTGAGAGCCTAACTTCCTCAGCCCACTCTTTCATCCGCATCTCTCGCCGCTCAGTAATTACCGGTTCCTCATCCCGTCCTGAGGGAAGCACCTCGCCCTCGGGGTAGTCCGCGCCTAACGCACTTCTGCTAACCGACACGCTCCAGCTATCAAGCTGCTGACGCATTCGATCCGCCACCTCAGGGTAAAGCTCTATAAGGTTATATTCCTCTCCGGGGTCACCAATAATGTTGTAGAGCTCGAAAGGTCCAGTGACAAGCTCGCCATCGACTAATAAAACATTTTGGAGTAACTTCCAGTCGTTATCCAACCATGCGCGACCGTCATTTGCCCTGAATCCAAGCGGCTTGTCCCTTCGCGGAATTTCGTTTTCGAACACGTCTGCAATGGAGATCCCATCATGCACTCTGTTAATAGAGTTGGGTGCTAGTCGCGCAACATCTATCATCGTAGGAAATATATCTACTGTGCCGGAAGGGAAGTTTGAGACTCGAGGCCTAATGCGTTTGGGCCACTCAACGATGGTGGGCACACGCAACCCTCCCTCATAGAAATCTTTTTTAAAACCCCGAAGGTGGCCACCGCTATCAGGATCCACTCCCCTGTAGCAACCAAAAAGTTCCCTAGCCTCAAGGCTGGTTAGATCATAGTCGATCTCATCACTACAGTTCGATGGGTACTCGAGCGAGTCCCGAACCAACTGCCCGTCCTCTCGCTCTACAAACGTAACGCGGGTATCTACATCTGGCGTCCCTCCATTGTCACTTGTAAACCAAACAAGCGTGTTATCTGCGATCCCCATATCTCTGAGCCCTTGCCTCAGGTTTCCGATTGAACGATCCATCGCGACAATTTCTCCAAGCATATTTGCAGAAGTTCGGTCAACCTTCCCAAGAAATGGTTCAATATCTGCCTCGGAAGCTTCCCATGGCCCATGTGGTGCAGAGTACCAGATCACTACAAAAACAGGCTTCTTGATCGCCACCTGCTCAGATATATACTTTAGCGCCTCCTCCACAAGAACCTCTGAGCCATCGCCCTCAAAGCGCTCAATTACACCATTGCGGCTGAGTTCGTGCTCTCCGCTATCTAAGTCGAATATATCAAACCCGTTGGTATTGCTAAGCCAGTAGTCGAAACCCAACTTTCCTGGGCCATGCGGGTCATCTGCGGATAGCGGATGCTCTGAAGCTATATACCTTGTTTTATTGAGATGCCACTTGCCAAAATGAGCCGTGGCGTAACCCGCATCCTGGAAGGCACTGGACAACATTTTTTCTTGCTTGTTTATATATTGACCGACCCGGAACGCTCCAGTTCGGTCATTGGTTCTTCCGGTCAAAACGGTGGCCCTAGTAGGCGTGCAGCTTGGTGCACCGGCATAAAACCGGTCCATGCGGAGCCCGTTCAGGGCCATAGCATCAAGGTTCGGAGTCTTCATGATAGGGTAACCATAATACCCCGTTTGCGCCCAACCCATATCATCAGCCATTAACAAGATAACATTTGGCTTGGCGTTTTTGTGCGTTTGACATCCTGCCGAAAGCAGCATGGCTGAGCATACAAGAACAATCCTGACCGTAGTCCAGATTTTGAGGATACTAATCTTTCGACCTTGGAGGTTAATCATAAAACGGCTCCTTAAAAATCATCACAAAAAAAGTCGCGATAAATCCCGCGGAAAGTAGCGTTTTCTTGAGGCATTTTTATCCAAAAGCATCAAGATTGATCCCCGCAGATTTCTAGCTCACGCTTGTAGGGAATAGACGCTGACGCGCCTGCGCGCTGGACGCAGATCGATGCTGCCTTGCATGCGGTCTTGAGACACGTCCCAATACTAGCACCGCGAGCGAGCTCCGCAAGAAAGTAACCGATAAAAGTATCGCCTGCTCCCGTCGTATCAATAGCCCGCGCTGGGAAGGCATCCGCACATATTGTCTGATGGGTGTCCTGATACACGGCGCCCTCAGAACCAAGCGTCAATATGACTTTAACATTGGTGTATTTCTCTCCCAAGGTTTCCAGTACTTTTGAGACATTGTCTTCCAAGGTCAGCGCAGTGGCCTCGGTCTGGTTTAGGATCAGGTAATCGACATTGTGCAAAGGATACTCAAGCACATCTCGTGACATCGGAGCAGGGTTAAACACGATAGTTAGGCCTTTCTCGGCTGCATGATTAATGATCTTGGGGAGGTCATTGATCTCGTTTTGAAGCAGGACCATATCACCGGGGTCCGCACCATCAAATACGGAGTCAATCATGTCTGGGGCATTGCATTGATTTGCCCCGCCATGGAGCAAGATGCAATTTTCTCCAGCGGGATCAACCTGAATTATTGCATGGCCACTGGGTTGATCTACCTCAAACACTGACGATACGTCCACCCCGTCATCCATCAAGACATTTCTGAGCATCGCTCCATCCGCGCCTATACTGCCGGCGTGGCTTACGGTTGCACCCGCTCTGGCGAGCGCAATCGACTGATTCAACCCCTTTCCACCGACAAATTTCTGATACGCTTGGCTTCCAATCGTCTCACCTGGCTTAACAAACTGTTCCACGCTGTAAACGTGATCGACATTCAGAGAACCGAAGTTAATAACGCGCATAGGTATCTGATCCTCTTTATACTGAAATTTTGTCAATTACTCGGTTCACTGGCAACCTCTCCTTCTAGGCAGCTCGACCGCAGTGCTCGACGATCTATTTTCTCAGATCCTCCCCGCGGCAGGCTTTTATCCGAAAACCAAACTCGATCCGGTATCTTGAAGGCTGCTAAATGCGAGCTCAAAAACTCCTTAACACCCTCACCCGATAGTTTTGCTCCTTTACGGAGATAAACGCAAGCACCAACGGTCTCGCCCAACCTACTATCGGGTATAGATAATACTCCGGCCTCTGCG
>CAJYBS010000077.1 GCA_913064795.1 uncultured Gammaproteobacteria bacterium | reverse complement strand
CGGTCCGGATTGCGCTTCCGCCCCAACCCCTCAGTAATCCCGCCGAGAGGAACATTCAGGATATCTCCATTCTTTAAAGAAAGAGATAATTTATATATAAAACAATACTTTAAAAATCTATAAAGCCCCGCAGGGGGCGTCCCCAACTTGACTTTGAGCACTGCTTTGCTATTGTTTGCGGTCCTTTGAGGACAGCGAAGGCCATCACAAAAGGCAGCGCTCATGTCCTAGGAAGAGCGCGGGGCGTAACACTCAGCACCGCACTCAAGCTTCGTTTGCGATAAGTTCAAAAGACCCAAGGCAAAACGATCGATTGCTGCTTCAGAACGATCCGGCATTTCGCCCAGTGCGCTTGCGAAATTGCTGAATGTGCTGCGGAGCCTGTGTCTTCGGTCACGGCTCTTGCCTCGGCCGAGCCCGAGAGCTAATCGGTGATCCAACACGTAACAGCGTTTATAAAATACCCACTGCCTTAACCGGTGAGATTTTGGAAATCAAGATGAGTAACAGACTCGACGGAAGAATAGGATTACCCGCCCCTAGCGGTCTTTACGATCCCAATCAAGAACACGACGCCTGCGGTGTCGGCTTTGTTGCTCACATCAAAGGCGTGGCCAGTCATGGCATCATGACCGATGCCTATCAGGTCAACAGCCGCATGGATCATCGCGGCGGCTGCGGATTTGAGGAAAACACAGGGGACGGTGCAGGAATTTTAACTGCCATTCCCGACGCTTTTTTTCGAAAACTAGCTGCTCAGCAGGGCTTTGAGCTCCCTGACCTTGGCCTCTACTCCGTGGGCAACCTGTTCTTACCCACCGACGTCGAGCTACGGCAGCATTGCCAATCTAAGATAGAGTCCATTATCGCTGAAGAGGGCCTCACCTTTTTAGCTTGGAGAGACGTGCCCATCTCACCGGAAGGCGCTGACATTGGCCCTGCGGCTCAAGCAGCAATGCCCCATATCAGTCAGCTTTTTGTCTCAAAGTCTGGCGTTGCTGCCAGTCCAGATTCGGAGGCCGCATTTTCAAGGTCGTTGTACATTGTTCGCAAGCGGTTCTCGGCAGCGCTGCAACCGACATTAACCTCAGGACAACTGGTGTACGCCTGCAGCCTGTCGCCTCGGGTTATTGTATACAAAGGTATGCTAACCCCCGCGCAACTCTTTCCATTTTATCCCGACTTACTCAACCCCGCCTACGAGACGCACTTGGCAATGGTGCACTCAAGGTTCAGTACCAACACCTTTCCTTCCTGGGATCGCGCGCAACCTAACCGCTATATGAGTCACAATGGGGAAATCAATACACTCCGAGGCAACAAAAACTGGATGACCGCGCGCCAAGGCACGGTCTCCTCTGGGCTTTTTGGCGATGACATCAAAAAATTGTTCCCCCTGGTCGAGCCTGATTGCTCCGACTCCGGCACTTTCGACAACGCGCTAGAATTTCTGCTCATGACCGGCAGGACTTTGCAGGAATCCGTAATGATGATGATCCCTGAGGCTTGGCAAGCTGATAGCAACATGGATCCAAAAAAACGTGCCTTCTACGAGTATCACTCAGCGCTCATGGAGCCCTGGGACGGACCTGCCTCCATCGTCTTCACTGACGGCCACGCCATTGGTGCTGTTTTGGATAGAAATGGACTACGACCCTCACGTTACTATGTGACCACCGATGATCGGGTCATTATGGCTTCAGAAGTGGGCGTGCTTCCGGTTGACCCAAAACACGTCGTGAGCAAAGGTCGGCTGCAGCCTGGAAAAATGTTCCTTCTCGATTTTGAGGCTGGGCAACTTGTTGCTGACGAGGCCGTGAAATCGGAGTACTCAGCCATGAGGCCGTATCAACAATGGCTCTCAGAACAAAAACTCACGCTTGAATCCTTTAGCGACGCGCCCTCCCACGAGCCCCTCGCTGGCGATGCGCTCGTGCAGAGAATGCGGGCTTTTGGCTACACCACAGAAACCATGCAGTTCATGCTCAGACCTATGATCACTGATTTAAGAGATCCCTTGGGTTCCATGGGTAACGATTCCGCGCTCGCATGCCTCTCTGATAAATCAAGAATGGTCTATGACTATTTCAAGCAGCTTTTTGCCCAGGTCACCAACCCAGCAATCGACTCGATCCGAGAAGAAGTGGTGATGTCTCTTGGGTGTTTCGTTGGGCCCGAGGGCAATCTGGTCAACAGCACCGAAGCCCAGGCCAAGCGCCTGCACCTGGCACACCCGATTCTCTCGACAGCCGAAATGGCCAAACTCAAAACCCTAGAACAGCACGATTGGCGTACTCAAATCATCGACATCACATTTGATCACAACACGGGCACGTCGGGTCTCAAGGCCACCCTTGACCGGATCTGTGAGGAGGCCAGCACCGCCATCAAAGAGGGTTTCTCCCTGATTGTTCTGTCTGACCGCGCGGTATCCAATGAGCGCATGGCCGTCAGTGCGCTGGCCGCCTGTGGCGCTGTTCATCACCATTTGATTGGCACCCACGAGAGAACACGCATCGGACTACTCCTTGAAACCGCCGAGGCGAGAGAGGTCCATCATTTTTGCCTGCTAACCGGCTATGGCGCCGATGGCATTAATCCTTACCTTGCCCTTGATGCACTTTGGCAGGCTCGTGAGGAGCATCTCCTGGATCCAGCCGAAGTCTCAAGCCAATCTGTTTTAACCGATAAATACAAGAAAGCGGTCGGCAAAGGTATGCTCAAAGTCATGGGAAAGATGGGCATTTCGACCTTGCAATCCTATAAAGGAGCCCAGATTTTCGAAGCCATCGGGCTTGCCAATGACATCATTGAGCGCTGCTTTAGAGGAACCACCAGTCGCGTCAGCGGCATTGATTTTGAAACCTTTTTCACCGAGTCGCTGCAAAGACACCGTTTGGGTTATCCCGAGCGCACCGCCGATAACGTGAGACAACTACCCAATCCTGGCGATATTCACTGGCGCAGCGGTGGCGACGCGCACATGTGGGACCCCATCAGTATTTCTAACCTCCAGGTTGCTGCAAAGACCAACAGTCGCGACGCCTACGAAGCCTTCGCCCAGCACGCCAATACCGTTGCGACGCGCCAGGCAACACTCAGAGGTCTGCTCGCTCTTAAGACAGGGGTTTTTGAACCTGTTCCCCTCGATGAGGTCGAGCCGGCAGCTGAAATTGTCAAACGCTTTTGCACAGGCGCCATGAGCTTGGGTTCGATTTCGACAGAGAGCCATGAAGCCCTCGCCATCGCCATGAACCGCATCGGTGGTAAATCCAATACAGGTGAAGGTGGGGAAGATCCGGTTCGGTTTGAGCCCATGGTTGATGGCGACTCTAAACGGTCAGCGATCAAGCAAGTTGCCTCAGGTCGATTTGGTGTCACAACGTGGTATCTAGCAAATGCTGATGAAATTCAGATCAAGATCGTCCAAGGCGCAAAACCAGGAGAAGGCGGTGAGCTGCCCGGCGGCAAAGTCGATGATTACATTGCCAAAATTCGACACTCAACCCCCGGCGTTGGCCTGATCAGCCCCCCGCCTCATCACGACATCTACTCGATTGAGGATATGGCCCAGCTCATTCACGATCTCAAAAATGCCAATTCCAGTGCTCGAATCAGTGTCAAGCTGGGCTCGGAGATCGGTGTTGGCACCATTGCAGCCGGCGTCACCAAGGCAAAAGCCGATCACTTGGTGATTGCGGGTCATGATGGCGGCACCGGCGCATCGCCATTGACTTCCATAAAGCACGCCGGCATGCCTTGGGAGCTTGGCCTTGCAGAGACCCACCAGACCCTCGTGATGAACAACCTCAGATCAAGGGTCGTGCTACAGACGGATGGGCAAATCAAAACAGGTCGGGACGTTGTGATCGCGGCACTTCTGGGCGCAGAAGAGTTTGGGTTTGCGACCGCGCCGCTCGTTACCATGGGCTGCATAATGATGCGTAAATGTCATCTCAATACTTGCCCGGTGGGAATCGCAACCCAAGACCCGGTATTGCGGGAAAAGTTTTCCGGTAAGCCTGAAAGCGTCGTGAATTACTTTTTCATGTTGGCTGAAGAAGTTCGGCAATTGATGAGCGAGATGGGCTTTAAGACCCTT
This sequence comes from uncultured Gammaproteobacteria bacterium, assembly GCA_913064795.1. GTDB lineage: Bacteria > Pseudomonadota > Gammaproteobacteria > Pseudomonadales > Azotimanducaceae > UBA9926. The sequence continues at coordinate 3,332 of CAJYBS010000077.1, read as the reverse complement.
CAGGAGATGGTTGGACAAACCCAATGCCTTGATACCGCCAAGGCGGTTGCGCACTGGAAGTCTAAAGGGCTCGATCTGTCCGGACTCTTACAAAAAGCGCCCATCATCTTCGAAGGCACCGAAATCTACTGCACACAGACTCAAGACCATGGCCTCGACAAAGCGCTTGATCGCGAGCTCATTGCTTTGGCGCAACCGGCTTTAGAAGCTGGGCAAAAGGTGCACATCGAACGGGACGTTTTAAATATCAATCGCGTCGTTGGTACCATGCTGTCTCATGAGGTGGCTAAAGCCACCCAAGGGAAAATGCTAGACGATGATTCTATTCACTTAAAATTGACGGGCTCCGCCGGCCAAAGCGCTGGCGCCTGGCTTGCTCAGGGCATCACGCTCGAAATCGAAGGCGATGCCAATGACTTCGTCGGCAAAGGCCTCTCGGGCGGCAAGCTCATACTCTACCCTCCTAAAGACAGTACCTTTGCCGCCGAGGACAACATATTGCTCGGCAATGTCGTCCTTTATGGCGCCACTTCTGGAGAAGCCTATTTTAGAGGGATTGCAGCGGAACGTTTTTGTGTGAGAAATAGCGGCGCAAAGGCGGTTGTTGAAGGCGTCGGAGACCACGGGTGCGAATACATGACCGGAGGGGTTGTGGTCATTCTAGGGCAGACAGGTCGTAACTTTGGTGCTGGGATGAGCGGCGGCGTGGCCTATGTTCTAGATCCCGGGGGTGAATTCCACAAGCAGTGCAATCTCGAGACCTTTGAACTCGAGGCGCTTTCTGAAGCGAACGAAGAAGAGCTTAAATTACTGGTTGAACAACCCCATCACTATACTGGGTCAACGGTTGCTGCAAGCTTGCTTAAAGACTGGGAGCGAGAAAAAGCGGCATTTATCAAAGTCATGCCCAGCGACTATAAGCGCGTGCTGGAAGCTCAGCAGCGCCAGCAACAAACAGGAACAGCGTAAGGTCCACCATTATGGGAAAAGCCACAGGGTTTAAGGAATTTGATCGTCAAACAGTGCCTTACCGGGATGCCGGCGAGCGCATGCTCGACTTCAAAGAAATCTACACAGCGCCAGACGAGGCGCACCTTGCAACTCAGGGTGCCCGGTGTATGGACTGCGGCGTTCCTTTTTGCCAAAGCAATAACGGTTGTCCGATTTCTAACCTAATCCCTGAATGGAATGACCTCGTTTATAAACATCAGTGGCGCGATGCCCTCGATCGACTCCACAAAACTAATAATTTCCCTGAATTCACAGGTCGAGTCTGCCCAGCGCCCTGCGAGGGCGCATGCGTTCTAGGAATTACCAATCCAGCCGTCACCATTAAAAATATCGAGGCAGCCATCATCGATCGAGGCTTCGAAGAGGGCTGGGTTGTACCGGAACCACCCGAGCACAGAACCGGTAAAACCATTGCAGTCATTGGGTCTGGGCCATGCGGATTATCGGCGGCGGCTCAGCTCAATAAAGCGGGTCACTCTGTTACCGTTTTTGAGCGCGAGGACCGAATCGGTGGCCTGCTCATGTACGGCATCCCCAACATGAAGCTTGAGAAGAACATGATCGAACGCAGGGTCGATATACTTCGGCAAGAAGGCATCGAATTTTTAGTCAACCAAGATGTCGGAAAAACCGTTGACCCAGCCGCGCTCGTCAAAGACTTTGACGCCGTACTTTTAGCCACTGGCGCAACCGTTGCCCGTGACCTACCGATTCCGGGCCGGGAGGGCCCCGGCGTTCATCTGGCCATGGAGTTCTTGACCGCGAACACCAAAAGTTTATTGGATTCCAATCTCGAGAACGGACACTATATCTCCGCGAAAGATAAAAATGTGATCGTGATCGGTGGTGGTGATACGGGAACAGATTGCATCGGGACATCTCTCAGACACGGTTGTAAAAGCTTGGTTAACTTCGAATTGCTCCCTCAACCTCCAGAGACCCGGTCAGAAGATAACCCCTGGCCACTCTGGCCAAAAATCTTTCGAGTAGATTATGGCCATGCTGAAAGTGCCAACCGTTTTGGAAAAGACCCTCGAGAATACTCGGTATTGAGCAAATCTTTTTTACGATCGGATGACGGCACGCTCAAAGGCGTGGTGACCGTGGATGTGGATCACAACTTGAAGGAGATTCCAGGCTCAGAACGCACCTTTGAGGCTGACCTTGTTTTACTTTCAATGGGCTTTTTACAACCCGAGCATTACATCAACGAAGCCCTTAATCTCGACATCGATGCCAGAGGTAACTTTACCGCTGATAACGTTAATTTTCGTACCAGTGTCGCCAAGGTCTATGCAGCGGCCGACTGTCGACGGGGACAAGACCTCGTGGTGAGGGCGATAAACGAGGGCAGAGAAGCAGCGCGAGAAATTGATCGAGATCTGATGGGGTTTTCAGAGCTACCCTAGCCCAGTTTTGATGTTAACTGGCGCTTGTCTAGCTCACGCCGTTCAACCTAGCGCCTTTGGAGATCAGCTCAAGTGCGCCGCTAACGTATCACTGAGCAGCCCTTCACCGTAATCGGCTGTCATCACCGCGTTTCCAAGCGCCTCAAGGACAATCAAGCGGAGACCTTCGCGGGTCGCCTTTTTGTCTCGCCCCATCGCTGCTCTAAATGCTATTGGGTCCAAACCTGGCTCCGGCGCTGTGGGCAGTCCAAAGGCAGCCAACAGCTGCGCGATTCGTTCTGGAACCTCCTGATCCACCTTCGCCATTCGGCACGACAAGTCAGCCGCCATAACCATGCCTATGGCCACAGCCTCGCCATGGAGCACCCGACCATAACCAGAGAGCGTCTCTATCGCGTGCCCAAACGTGTGTCCAAAGTTTAGCAGCGCACGGCGACCTCGTTCGGTTTCATCTTCAGCGACGATTTCAGCCTTGATCCGGCAACTCCAGGCAATCATCGTACTAAGGGCAGAGGTCTGCCGGTTCAAAATGTCACCAACATGATCCTCAAGCCAAACGAAGTACTCGAGATCCGCGAGCGCAGCGTGCTTGACGACTTCGGCAAGACCTGCGGCATATTCCCGGGCGCTCAACGTGCGAAGGGAGGTAACATCAATGAATACCGCATTGGGCTGGTGAAAGGCACCCATCATGTTCTTTCCCAAAGGATGATTCACCGCGGTTTTACCCCCTACCGATGAGTCGACCTGAGCCAGCAGCGTCGTTGGAATTTGGACCACCGAAATTCCTCGCTGATAAATCGCTGCAGCGAAACCCGCGACATCACCCACCACGCCTCCGCCAACCGCTACAATGGTTGTGTCCCGGGTATAGCCCTCTGCTAACAAACAACCGACAATGGCCAGCACCTG
>CAJYBS010000076.1 GCA_913064795.1 uncultured Gammaproteobacteria bacterium | reverse complement strand
CCAAAGTCGAGTAAGGGCTTTTGGAGCAGGAGAGAGCGCGTGGGATAGCAACCCGCATTACTGTCAAACTGGGCATCTTGGATGCGTTGGCGCTGCTCCCGGGTCATCTCTGGTAGCCCATAGATCCATTCTGGGTGGGTTCGGTGCGCAGTGCTGGCATCGATAATCCGTGTTGCTGTGCTCAGTCCGACGGTCTCCCGAGCCGCTTCGTCGGGAAGGCAAAGGATGGCAAGGTCGGAATCCGCGAGTGCGGCTCGTTTAGCATCCTCATTTTTCCGCTCATGGTCGGAAAGTTCGATCAGCGAGACCCCATCGTGCAGGGTTAAACGCTGCTGAATCTGCAAACCCGTCGTGCCATTTTGTCCATCGATGAATATTTTATACATAACGCCTCGCAATCCGGCGCAGATAATAGCACAAACTGCTTTTCGCCAGCAGCCGAAGCGACCCTTTTATTGCCCGAAATCCCTGAACGATGCGCTGCTATAGCAACGCCAGCAAGGTCTCACGTCTTCTTGGTGAGATCACATCATCGATGAGCCAAGGGGCCTTGAGTACGCGGCGCAGAGTCACATTCTTGGCGTGTTGGTCTCTTAAAAAATGAAGATATTTGAGCTGTTGAAACCCATCAAACCAGTGGCTCAACCCTCGTCGAAAGTGGTCGGGGCTTGAACTATTTCGCTCAATGTTTTTGATGGCATCGAGTCTTCCGCTGAGCTGTAAAAAATCAACCAGAAGCGGGATGTCCTTCGCCTGGAGCTCAGCGAGTGATGGGCACTGGCGCATTGCAGTCAGGACCTCGCGTAAACCGTAGAAGATGTCTGGACTATAAAAAATTGAATCTCGGCTCGGATCACAATTTAACAAGCTTTGAACCCCGGTGCCTGTGCCCACGGGAACGCGGTTTGAACGTCTTGAGGACAGCTCGATGGTTAAGTTACGAACCGTCGTCAATGGTCCAACTTTCGCGAGTTTGTTCAGCAGGTAAAAATCTTCCCCGGTGGATCGCTTCGGGATGCCTCTGACTTGAGCATAGGCGTGAGCATCGATCACCATGAGCGATCCAAGGCTTGCGTGGCCATAGCTTGATCCTGCCCAAATCAGACCTGCCTCGTAATGTCGTAGGGTCAGTTCGTAAAGCAACATGGCTTTGCGAGGGGTGGGTTTCTGTGGGAGTCGGTGCCGATAGTTGTAGATCCATCCGGCTCCGTTTAAGGCAGGTGTTGATGAAACGGGTAGAGAAAAATAGGCTTTTGGCAGTCTCGCGTCTGCATCGCTGCAATAGATGCGAGGCTGTTTGATTTGACCTGATTGGATGAATCTTAGGGCCAGATCGGCTCCAATCTTTCTTGCCAGTCCGACGCCCTGTTTCGCAGGCAAGTAACGTCCTGGTGTGCAGTGATCTAGGATCAATAGGTCGGGTTGACCAGAGTGCTCACAGACAAACCAATGCTGGCCCGTCCTCACCGCTTTATACTGACGTTTGAAAAAAGCGAGCAGCGCCAGCGTTTTGTCATGCTGTCTCGGAGCGTTGATGACTAGAATCACCAGAAAGTTGGCTTGAATTTTCTGCCAAACCCGTTGCAGGCCTGCAGGGTGTTCTGCAAAAGCCGGGATGACGAGTACATGGTCATAGCAACGGTCCAGGTCCTCCGTGACCGGGGTGGGTTCAGCATAGACCTCGAGATACTTGGAAATCGTGGAAGGGGGAGTGGCCTTTTTCAACGCTAAGCTCAGTGCAACCGCGCGCTGATAGGGAGCTCAGCGATAATCAGTGCCTCTTGTTCGAGCCAAAACTTCAATCGCTCATCCACTTCCTCCGCCTCAAAATAAGTTTGGGCGAGATCGATGAACAATTGATGATGCTGAGCCTCGCTGCGTGCGAGGGTTTTGTAGAACGCGGCAAGCTTTTTATCCTCAAGTGCTGTGCTGAGGCGATCAAAGCGCTCGGTGCCCCGAGCCTCAATCACAGCAGCGCAAAGGAGCCGGTCCAAAAAATAATCGTCGCTGGGCTTTCGGAGATGCTTTCTCAAGAGGTTGACGTAGGGGTCCTTCTCGTCCGCCTGCAACCGGCCTTGGCGGGACTCGATGATTCGATAGACCTGCCTAAAGTGATTGAGTTCCTCGAGCGCGAGATCAATCATTGCCTGGGTCAATGCCTGTCGGTCGGGGTAATGGGTGACCATTGAGAGCGCCATGGAGGAAGCTTTGCGTTCATTGGCTGCGTGATCGGCAAGGAAGGCATCGAAGTCGCTGCGAACACAATCGACCCAAGCGGGTTTAGAAGCAATCAGCAGCATTAGAGGATGCGTCGAATAAAGTCAGAAATCGCCTGAATTTCTTCGAGACAGACTTGATGGCCCATCGGGTAATCATGCCACTCGACGTCATAGGCCATTCGAATTAAATTCTCCCGAGCGGTCGCAGCCCGCATGATCGGGATCATCGGGTCGCCATGACCGTGTCCAAGGAATATGGGCAGTGCAAGATTGGCGTCAGTGCGTTCTTCTTCTGTGGTTGATGGATCATGGAGGTAGGTGGACAGACCGATCAGCCCCCCAAGCCGCATTGGATGCCTCAGTCCCACGTACAGTGCGATAACGCCGCCTTGAGAAAACCCTGCAAGGAGGATGCGCTCGCTGGGTAGGCCAGCATCGAGTTGTGATTCAATGATGGTGTTGATGGCATCGCTGGATACTTGCATGTCATCGGCGCCTGCTGTCTCTGAGTGCGGCTCAAAGTCGTACCAGGCGCGCATTTCTTCGCCATTGTTGATGCTCACAGGTCGAATGGGTGCGTGTGGGAAAATGTATCTCAGCGCAAGGTCTTGCAGACCCAATTCGGGGACGATGGGTTCAAAGTCGTGGCCATCAGCACCCAATCCATGCAACCAAATTAAGCAGCTATCCGCCGGGCCATCGGGTTCGATCACTATTTGTTCGAGCATGAGGTTTTTTCCTGAGTGGTTAACGCAAGCGTTAAGCATAACCGGTCTGTTGAAAGGGCTCTATATTGCCCGAGACCTTTGATTGTGCCTAAATGCCAACTATCGATTCTGGAGGACAATCATGGGACCACTAACAGGTATTAAGATTATTGAACTAGCGGGCATCGGCCCTGGACCGTTTTGCGGCATGATGCTCTCGGATATGGGTGCAGAGGTCATTCGGATTGATCGCCCTGGCGGTCGCATGCGGGGGCAAGACGTTTTAGCTCGGGGTCGAAAGACGATTTCCGTTGATCTTAAATCCGAAGGCGGTCGAGATGTTGTTCTCAAGTTATGCGAATCAGCGGATGCGATTTTTGAGGGCTTTCGCCCCGGGGTTACTGAGCGTCTCGGGCTGGGGCCGGAGGCGTGCCAGAGTCGCAACAAACGACTGGTCTACGGCCGAATGACGGGTTGGGGACAAGATGGGCCCATGGCGCAAGCCGCGGGTCATGACATCAACTACATCGCGCTCACCGGTGCACTCCATGCGATTGGCCCAAAAGAGGGTAAGCCAGTTCCCCCGCTGAATTTGGTGGGGGATTTTGGGGGTGGCGGTATGTTGCTCGCGTTCGGATTGGTCTGCGGGATTTTAGAGGCCAGTCGATCGGGTGAGGGTCAGGTAGTGGATGCCGCAATGGTAGATGGGGCGGCGGCGCTGATGGCAATGTTTTTTACGATGAATGCGGGGGGGATGTTTAAGACCAGCCGCGCCAGCAATATGCTCGATGGCGGGGCGCATTTCTACGGGACTTATGAAACAAAAGATGGCGAGCATATCGCCCTAGGCTCCATTGAGCCTCAGTTCTATGCCCTGTTGGTCGAAAAAGCAGGCCTAGATGCGGAGGATTTCAGCGCCCAAATGGACCAAAGCCGATGGCCAGAGTTTCAAGAAAAACTGACCGCGTGCTTTCTGACTAAGACGCGATCGGAGTGGCAGGAGATCATGGAGGGTACAGATGTCTGTTTTGCCCCGGTGCTCTCAATCGAGGAAGTCGCCGACCATCCACACAATAAGGCACGTGGAACGTTTCAGAACCTTGAAGGTGTTGTCCAACCGGCCCCCGCGCCGCGATTCAGTCGAACTCCGGTCGCTTTAACCCATGGAAGCCGCAGTCCCGGAAGTGATACTGAGCTGGTGTTGCAGGAGGCTGGTTTTGATGAAGCATCGATCGCGGGGCTTTTGGAATCAGGCGCGGTAGCAACCGGCGAATAACTCGATGTCTTATTCCTCGGATTTCAGTCACGCCGTCACCGATTCTGAAGGGTTTTGGCAAGACGTCTCGAAGCAAGTCGACTGGCTAACAGCGCCCCAGACGGTGAGACGGGTCAATGAGGATGGGCTTGCTGAGTGGTTCCCGGATGGTTGGGTCAATACCAGTCATCTTGCCCTTGACCGTCATGTGGATTCGGGCCGGGGAGACCAAGTTGCGCTGATTTATGATTCTCCTGTGACGGGGGTGATCGAGCGGTGGACCTATCAAAGATTACTTGAGGACGTGGCGCGTTTCGCCGGCCTACTCAGTTCGCTGGGGGTCGAGCAGGGTGATCGCGTCATTATCTATTTGCCCATGGTGCCAGAGGCGGCCATCGCGATGCTCGCCTGTGCTCGGATTGGTGCCATCCATTCAGTGGTGTTCGGAGGGTTTGCAGCAAAAGAGCTGGCTTCTCGAATTGATGATGCGACGCCAAAAGTGCTGTTAACTGCAAGTTGCGGCATCGAATTTGACCAGGTGATCCCTTATTTGCCCCTGGTGAACCTCGCTTGTGACAGCGCGGAACACAAAGTCAGTCATCGGGTCGTTCTACAACGAGATCGGCTGCGGGCTGAACTTCGGGATCATGATTTGGATTGGGTGGCCGCCGTGAGCCAAGCGGCGCCTAAGCACTTCGTTCCCCTTCCATCAGGACACCCACTTTATATCCTTTACACCTCGGGAACGACGGGTAAGCCCAAAGGCGTCGTCAGAGACCATGGCGGTCATGCTGCGGCATTGATTCAGAGTATGGAGCGGACTTATGGCGCAGTTGCGGGGGATGTCTTTTGGGCGGCCTCGGATGTTGGATGGGTCGTGGGGCATTCGTATATCGTCTATGCGCCGCTGCTCTCCGGATGTACCACCGTTTTATTCGAGGGCAAGCCGGTCAGAACACCGGACGCTGGAACTTTTTGGCGCGTGATACAAGCCCACGGGGTCAACATTTTTTTTACTGCGCCTACGGCCTTTAGGGCCATCCGTAAAGAGGATCCAGAAGGATTGCTGCTGGGTAACTATGATTTGAGTGCCCTGAAGCGAGTTTTTGTCGCTGGCGAGCGTACGGACCCCGCGACCTATCATTGGTTGAGCGAGCGCCTTGAAAAGCCTGTTATCGATCATTGGTGGCAGACTGAAACGGGTTGGCCCGTTACCGGAGTGCCTCAGGGTTATGGGGACGCCTTACCGATTAAAGTAGGCAGTGCTGGGGTCGTGCTGGCCGGTTTTGAGGTTCTAGTGGTTGATGAAGCGTTAAAGCCCTGCGCGCCTTATGAAACCGGCGCCGTGGTTTTAAAGTTACCCCTGCCTCCTGGATGTCTGCCCACGGTTTGGAGGGATCATCAGCGACTCGTTTCGGCTTATCTCGAGGATTATCCTGGGTTTTATCACACGGGGGATGGCGGTTATTTTGATGATGAGGGTTATCTGTTCATCATGGGCAGGACCGACGATGTGATCAATGTCGCTGGACATCGCTTGTCTACCGGGGAAATGGAAGAGATTGTGGCGGGACATGCCAGTGTTGCTGAATGCGCGGTTGTGGGCATTCTTGACCCTGACAAAGGTCAAGTCCCCCTTGGCTTGCTGGTGCTTAAAGACGGTGACGGCCACAGTGTCTCTGTTATAACCAGTGACCTCGTTCAACAGGTTCGTCAAGACATCGGAGCGTTTGCGAATTTTAAGAGGGTTGTTGTAGTCGAGCGATTGCCGAAAACCCGGTCTGGAAAAATACTTCGCAAAACCATTCGTCAAATCGCTGATGGACTGTCCCCGGTAGTTCCCCCGACGATCGATGATCCGTTGATTTTAGAGGAAGTCACCGAGGTGCTCCGCCGGGCTGGGATCGGCGAGGTTTCGAGGCAATCCAATGGGTAGTGTGATCATCACAGGGGCAAGCTCTGGTTTCGGACGAGCCGCGGCATCGTTGTTTGCGGAGGCAGGTCATCCGCTGGTTTTGCTGGCTCGCCGAAAAGATCGACTGGCGGAAGTTGAAGCGCTGCTGCAGCAGCAAGTTCCTGTTCATATCGAAGTGCTTGACGTGCGAGATCAGGATGCGTTGGCGGGACTAGTTGATCGGCTACCGGATGCGTACCGGCCCATTGATGTTCTGCTCAATAACGCAGGATTGGCGCTGGGCCTTGGCGCCGCGGATCAAGCTGACCTAGCGGATTGGGACACCATGGTGGATACAAATATCAAAGGTCTTATGTACTGTACCCGGGCGGTCTTGCCGGCCATGGTCGCTCAGAAAGCGGGACACATTATTAACCTTGGGTCGGTTGCAGGAAACTGGCCTTACCCCGGTGGAAATGTCTATGGCGGCACCAAGGCTTTTGTTCAGCAGTTTAGTCGCAATCTTCGGGCAGATCTTTTGGGGAAAGGCGTTCGAGTGACAACCATCGATCCTGGCATGTGCGAGACAGAATTTTCAGAGGTACGTTTTGGTGGCGATGAAGAAAAAGCTGCCGCGGTCTACTCAGGAATGGTGCCTCTTTCGGCAGAGGACGTGGCAGAAACGATCTATTGGGTCGCGAAGCGGCCTGCCCATGTGAATGTCAATCAGCTCGAGATGATGCCTATTGCCCAAGCCTGGTCGCCGTTCGCGGTTCATCGAGAAGACCCTGAGCCATAATCTGAGCGCGATGGCCAGCAGAGTGTTAAACTATCACCCGAGGTTTTAGGGATTGTTATGATTATTGTCCACGGTCAATTTCCAATACTCAAAGAACAACAGGCGCGTGCGCATAAACTGATGCAAGAGATGGCAGCAGCCAGTCGTCTTGAGACAGGGTGCGTGAGCTATGAGTTTTATGCGGCGCTCACAAATCCGTGCAAACTGTTATTGTTCCAAGAATGGGAATCAGTTGAGGCGCTGCAAGATCATTTTGAAACGGATCATATGGAAATGTTCTTGACTCATCTGCCCGAGATACTCGCTGGCGAAATTGTGACCCGTCGCTATGAAGTCCGGCATCAGAAGAGTGCCTCAGAGGAAGAAGAGGTCTTCAAAGATGAGCGTGAAGATGCCAGGCCCGAAACCGCAGACCCGCAGCCAAAAATCATTCACTAAATCCTCCCGCACCTTGCAGATCATGGGCTGGTGCTCGGAAGTTCCCACTCGACTCAGAGAAGAGGCGTGCTAGGTGCTTGGGGTGATGCCTAGCAACACCTGAATATTCTCTATGGGCCTTCCGATGGTAGCACGACCCCCATGGGTTAAAATCGGCCGCTCGATCAA
>CAJYBS010000075.1 GCA_913064795.1 uncultured Gammaproteobacteria bacterium | reverse complement strand
GCCCCTGTGCGACGCCAATCATTGGGACACCAGTAACGCCCAGCGATTCAAGCACACGGACAGCTTGAGTGGGCTGCCCCTTGCCACCATCAATGAACAATACGTCCGGCAATGCCGCCTCTCCACGCTTGAGTCGGGCATAGCGGCGCTGCAATGCCTGCTCCATCGCCGCATAATCATCCCCTGGCGTGATGCCTTCAATATTAAAACGCCGGTAATCTGATTTGAGCGGACCGTTCTCATTGAACACAACGCAGGACGCTACTGTTGCCTCGCCCTGGGTATGACTGATATCAAAACATTCCAGGCGCCCAGGGGGTGTGTCCAGTTTTAGCGCCTTTTGTAGCGACTTAAACCGCGTATCGAGATTATCGCGTTTAGCGAGGTGACTCCCAAGAGCCTGCTTGGCTGTATTACTGGCGATATCCAGCCATCGCGAACGCGCCCCACGCACTCGATCGCGCACACTGACCTTGCGACCTTTTAGGCTCGTTAAGGCTTCTACCAGGACTGCTTTATCGGCAAGCGGGTAATTGACAATGACCTCAAGGGGCAGATCGAGGCCTTTGCTTTCATCAAAATAAAACTGCGCCAAAAATGCAGCCAAGACTTCTGGTCCATCTTGATTGAGGCGATTACTGGGAAAGAACGTCTTGCTGCCGAGCATCCGGCCCTTACGGATAAACATGACTAGCACGCATAGACCGCCCGGGCTCATCTCGACATGCACCACATCAATATCGCCGCCGGCACCGACCACATACTGCTGTTCTTGAATACTGCGCAGATGCTGAATCTGATCCCGATAAGCGGCGGCGCGTTCAAACTCAAGATCACGTGAGGCCTGATCCATTCGGGCCCGGTAATCCTCCATGACCTCTGCGCTTTTGCCCGATAGAAACTTCATCGCGCTGTCTACATCCGCTCGATAAGCGGTCTCGCTGATCAAACCGCAACAAGGACCTGAGCATCGTTTGATTTGATACTGTAAGCAAGGCCTTGAGCGATTCTTAAAATAACTGTCCTCACATTGGCGAACAAGAAAGGCTTTCTCGAGGACATTCAGACTGTCTCGCACCGAATAGGCACTGGGGAAAGGCCCAAAGTACCGCCCCTTCTTTTTTTGAGCGCCGCGGTGAAACGCTAGCCGCGGATAGTCATCGTTCGTTGAAATATAAATGTAGGGATAGGACTTATCGTCCTTAAAGATGATGTTGTAGGGCGGACGCCAAGCCTTGATTTGAGATTGTTCGAGCAGTAGCGCTTCGGTCTCACTGCTGGTCACCGTCACCGTGACATCATGTACTCTGGCAACCAGCGCCATGGTTTTTGAATCTTTCGCGGTTTTTTGAAAATAGCTCGAAACCCGGTTTTTGAGGTTTTTCGCTTTGCCCACATACAGCACCTCACCGGCCTCATCGAGCATCCGATAAACACCGGGTTTTGCAGTGAGTGATTTCAAAAACCTCGACGAATCAAAGCTCATCATTGTGCCTCGCTGAGCCCGGCTATTCGCGCGGCCTCGGTCATCGCTTCACCAAACATTTCTGCCGTTAACCGCCCTGTTTGGGTGTTGTAACGGCTGCAATGATACGAATCGACCAGGGTCAAACCGCTTGCCAAAGTATGCACCGCGCCGTGCCCAAAGATATGATCGCGTTGTTTATACTGTAGGACACCTAATGTGCGTTCATGCGCCACGCGCCCCAACGCAAAGATGACTTTGCCCTTGCTACGGATAAAGTCGTTTAACTCTTGCTCGAAGTACGGCCGGCACCGAGTAAGCTCGGCGCCTGTGGGCTTATTTTGCCTCGGCAGGCATTTCAGGACATTGGTAATACGAAGACGTCCTGTCAGGTTCAAGCGCTGCAGTGTCGCGTGCAACAGGTTACCCGATGCATCCCCTTCAAAAGGAACCCCGGTCCGGTTTGCGCCATGCAGGCCTGGCGCCAGCCCTACGATCAGTAGCGGGCTCGATTTTGGCCCAGTCCCAGGGACCGGTTTATTCCAATAGTCAGGATGTTTGAGCCGCAGTTGCTTAAATTGATAACGCAAGGCTGGGCAGCGCGCGCACGACAACAAGGTTTGGTTTTCGCCGGTATTTGCAATCAGTGTCTGAGCGGCAGTCGTCATTCGGCTAGTTTACGCGCCTCGAACCCCAATCCTCAAATACTTCAGGCTGCGGACTCAGCGCCGATCAAATCGTGCTTGATGGCGAGCTTTGTGAGCTCGACATCGTTCGCCAAATCGAGCTTATCGAACACACGGTAGCGATAGCTATTGATAGTTTTTGGGCTGAGAGCGAGCTTTTTACCCATCTCGGTTGCTGTCATGCCTTTAATGACCATTAACGTGATCTGCATCTCCCGTCCGGAGAGCAGCTCGAAGGGTGAACGCTGCGCCTCATCAAAGGGCCGAAGTGCAAGGTTCTGAGCGATGTCACCGCCGATATAACGGTGTCCGGCCATAACTTTTTTGATCCCTTTAACCAATTCTTGAGGGTCGGATCGTTTGGATAAATAACCTCGTGCACCGGCTTCAAACAATTTGCTTGGAAAAGGTTCTGCATCGTGCATCGACAGCGCAATCACTTTGACGTCGGGGGCAACCCGCAGACATCGGCGCGTGGCCTCCAGCCCCCCGATCCCTGGCATCTGCACATCCATCAGGACAACTTGCGGATTGAGCGTATCGACCGCCTCGATCGCTTCTTCACCCGATGAAGCCTCTCCAACGACGTCGATGCCAGGCTCATCCTCTAACAAACGACGTGTTCCGAGCCGTACCATCTGGTGATCGTCTACAATTAACACCTTGATCATAACCTATCCTTTATTCTTGTTATTATTTGTAAGTTATTGTTAAGTATTATTTTATATGTACAACCTAAACCGCTGATTAGCACTTCAATGAACAATGTTTTTGACCGCCTTGGATCGTTGACTGGCTTGTTCTTCAGAAAACCATGCATCAATAGAATTGTCGAATCAATCATAGAACGGCTTCACAGAACACACTTTATGGGTACATACCACAGCGTAGATCTGACTACTGGGTGAATGTTCTCTGAGCACTACTCTGACTCTTAAAACCCCATGGTTTATCGTTTGCTCTTGATCACTAGCTCTTGATCACCAGCTCTTGGTCATCCGCTTTTGAACTCGCTGGCAAGTATCATGAGCGACCAGTCAGCCCTGCTGTTGCTAGCGATAAACTCGTAAAACGCTTACGAGTTAAGTGCTCTTTCTAATTAGGAGCGCTTTCTCGTTAAGAGCGCTCTTTCGTTAAGCGCTGTTGCTGGTTGTCAGCAGTCGATCATCGGTCTGTACAGACCTTGAGAAACAGATTGCCGATAGACCCTCGCGCTGGCCAGTCGTCATTGTCCCGGCAATCTGTGAGAGATGTCTCACACGCCAGTGAAGGCCTGCAGACCGGTTTGGGCTCTGCCCAAGATCAAAGCGTGGATATCGTGGGTCCCTTCGTAGGTGTTGACGGTCTCGAGATTCATGACATGTCGAATCACATGGTATTCATCCGAGATACCATTGCCCCCATGCATGTCCCGAGCGTTGCGCGCGACATCGAGCGCCTTGCCGCAGTTATTGCGCTTCATCAGCGAAATCAGCTCAACAGGGCAGTCGTCTTGGTCCATGAGCCGGCCCATCCGAAGACAACCCTGCAGACCCAAAGAAATTTCAGTTTGCATATCCGCCAACTTCTTCTGAATGAGTTGGTTGGCAGCAAGCGGACGTCCAAACTGGATTCGATCCATGGTGTACTGCCGTCCGGCCTCCCAGCAAAATTCTGCCGCACCCATAGAACCCCAGGCAATTCCGTAACGCGCCTTATTGAGGCAACCAAAGGGTCCTCCCAGGCCTTTAACATTCGGCAATAGATTCTCTTCTGGCACTTCAACATCACTTAGAGAAATGCTGCCTGTCACCGAAGCACGCAAACTAAACTTGCCTTCGATTTTAGGGGTTTCAAATCCTTTCATGCCGCGTTCAACAATAAACCCACGAATCTTGCCTTCGAGCTTGGCCCAAACCACAGCGACATCAGCAATGGGAGAGTTGGTGATCCACATTTTCGCGCCGTTGAGCAAGTAACCACCTTCGATCTTCTCGGCTCGGGTTACCATGCTGCCAGGGTCTGAACCGTGGTCCGGCTCAGTCAACCCGAAACACCCCACCCACTCGCCGGTTGCCAGTTTGGGCAGGTATTTTTCACGCTGAGCTTCATTGCCATAGCTATAGATGGGATGCATCACCAAAGACGACTGCACGCTCATTGCCGATCGATAACCGCTGTCAACACGCTCTACTTCCCGGGCGACCAAACCATAAGAGACATAATTCACGCCAGAGCAACCGTACTGTTCAGGCAATGTCGAACCGAGCAGGCCCAAAGCCCCCATCTCCGTCATAATTTCGCGATGAAAGAACTCATCCCGGTAAGCCTGCTTGACGCGGGTTTGTAATTTTTCCTGAGCGTAATCTCTAGCAGTATCTCGTATGAGGACTTCTTCCTCGGTTAACTGATCATCCAAGAAAAAAGGATCATCCCATTTGAACGAAGGCATAACAGCTCCTGGTTAGGTAGAACATCGAATGGGACTCGCGCGTTTTATTTCTAACCGCCGGCCCCGTACAATTGCCGAATTATAGACTCTCTCAGGATCAGCTCCTAGGGATCCTGCACCCATAAGGAGATTTGATGGCGCTCGATTCAGACACATTGCAGCAACTACTCGATACCCTCACGCGTTTTGTGTCGGAGCGCCTCAGGCCGCTCGAATCACAAATTGCAGCCGATGACCGTATTCCAGACGCCATTGTAAAAGAGATGAAAGATCTCGGTTTGTTTGGATTGACCATTCCCCTGGAGTACGGCGGCCTGGGTTTAAACATGCAGGAAGAAGTGGCCGTTGCTCGGGTTTTTGGCCGGACATCCCCAGCCTTTCGCAGCGCGTTCGGGACCAATGTTGGCATTGGATCACAATCTTTGGTGATTGATGGCACGGAAGCACAAAAGCAGTACTACCTTCCCAAGATGGCCACTGGAGAAATCGTTGGGTCCTTTTGTTTGAGCGAGCCCGAGGCAGGGTCTGATGCTGCATCTGTCCGCACCACGGCGGTTAAAGATGGTGATGCGTACGTGATCAATGGGACCAAGCGCTATATCACCAATGCACCCTGGGCAGATTTATTCACTGTTTTTGCGCGCACCGATCAAGCGGTATCCGGCGCCCGGGGGGTCTCGGCGTTTCTCGTTGACCGAACCACCCAAGGCGTCTCTCTGGGCCAGCCCTATCGAAAAATGGGACAACAAGGTGCGCCTGTGTGTCACGTGATATTCGACGACGTTCGGGTACCTGCCGAGAGTCTCGTGGGCGGCAAAGAGAACGTTGGGTTTATCACCGCAATGAAAGTGCTCGACAAGGGCCGACTGCACATCAGCGCCATCAGCGTTGGTGTCGCCGAGCGCCTGATCGAGGATGCGACCCGCTATGCCATTGAGCGTAAACAGTTCAATCAACCCATCGCCGACTTTCAGTTGGTGCAAGCCATGCTGGCTGACAGCCAAACCGAAATGTACGCCGCCGCTTGCATGGTGGCCGAGACCGCGCGGCGGCGAGATTCTGGTGAGTCCGTTGCCGCGGTTGCCGCAAGCTGCAAGTTGTTTGCAACCGAAATGGTCGGGCGAGTCGCTGACCGCGCCGTGCAAATTTTCGGTGGCGCAGGTTACATCGAAGACTATGGTATCGAACGGTTTTATCGAGATGTGCGATTATTTCGAATCTATGAAGGTACCTCTCAAATTCAGCAGACCGTGATCGCGAAGGACCTCATCAAACGCTTTCAATAGCGATGCAGCGCTGATTGCGATTCATCATTACAGAAAAAACACTAGGCAAGACCAGCCCAATAAAGGTAGCCTTAAGCTTTACATTTGGTGGTAGCAGGCTGCACTTAATTCATGACCGGATATTCCACCAAAGAAGTCGCGGAACTGGTCGATCTACCTCGCGAGACCATCTGGGAACTGACCCGCGCCGGTGTCTTAGAACCCGACCGGTCCATGGCTCAATACCAGTTTTCATTTCAAGACATTTTAATTCTGCGCACCGCCAAAGAACTTATTCAAGAAGGTGTGCGCAAAAGCCGTCTCAATCGGGCGCTATCGCGCATCAAGAAGCAGCTGCCCTCCAACCGCCCTTTGAGCTCGCTGAGGCTATCAAGCGAGGGCAATGACGTTATTGTTCGCGATGACAACCAAATCTTTAATGCCGAGAACGGACAACTGCTTTTAAATTTTGACCTGACAACCAACCCTGCTGTGGTCGCAAAGCTTACTAAACGGGAGCTAAAAACCGGCGGCAATGAGCAACTCTCGAGCGACGATTGGTTTGACCTTGGAGTCGATCTTGAGGCCGTGAGCCCCGATGATGCACCGGCTGCGTATCGTAGGGCGCTCGAACTTGACCCCTACCATGCGGATGCTCATGTCAACCTAGGTCGCATCTTGCAGGAAAAGCAAGAGGCCGCGCTCGCCGAGAAGCACTACAGAGCAGCGTTAGACATTGAGCCCGACAACGTCCTCGCCGCTTTTAATCTGGGAACACTTCTAGAAGATCTACAACGTCTCGAAGACGCCATTGCGGCCTATCAGTTGGCGGACGAATTTGCCGACGCACATTACAATTTATCAAGACTGTTTGAACTACTCGGCAAGCACGACGAAGCGCTTGAGCACTTAAGAACGTACCGTCGTTTGCTTGAGGATGAACGTTAAGACCATCAATGGATGATGATCTGTTCTGACGCGAGATCGATCTGAACCAACCGTTGCCCGCACAAGACAAACTGACCTTGAGAGCGACTCTGCCCATTGTCAGTGTAATCAAAGCGATATTGCCGCCACACAACAGGCCAACCCGATGCATCTCGCCCCAGCCGCATGGCGTGCCGTACAACCGTCTGATCCAGCAACTGTAAATCTTTCTTTTTACATTCCCGCGCTGCAATGACCATTGCAAATTCTTTGCTCTTTGCCGCAGACTGCCATAACAGTACAACAAGCCCTACAAGCAGCATCAAAAATATTTCCGTCATGCCTGAAGCCTAACCCATTCTAAAATCTTCTTCAGTGGCTCTTAACATCACCCTCCATATTCCGTAAACTACGCCGCGGAGGGATGGCAGAGCGGTTGAATGCACCGGTCTTGAAAACCGGCATAGGTTAATAGCCTATCCAGGGTTCGAATCCCTGTCCCTCCGCCAATTGTCAAACAAAATCATACATTTACATCCGATTTTATTTTTGTGCCCTCGATCGTGCCCTCGTTCTAAATAAAACAGCTAAAAATTAGCTCCGAAGGGCGGGCCACACTACCCACCATCCACTTTCGGCCATACCAGCACCCCACCCTGGGGCACCCCCCACTTCACCAGATGGGACTCCTAGTATTGGTATGTATTACCAAT
>CAJYBS010000074.1 GCA_913064795.1 uncultured Gammaproteobacteria bacterium | reverse complement strand
TTAATCGGCCTAATCTTGACTAACCCTTTGAACTCAAATACTGAGCCCAGACCGCTGATAACCGCTGAAGGAACAGGCCTCCACATGACCGATTTTGATCCCAATGCCGTCCCCATTCGTGCCGCCGCAACCGTTCTGCTGATCACCGATACCCCAGAACTCAGGGTGCTGATGATGCGCCGCCATGCCAATACTGTTTTTGCAGGGGGGATGTGGGTTTTCCCAGGGGGCGCCGTTGACCCTGAGGATGCGCACACACCCACCGCGGGTTTTATTGAGACGACGTATCCCGGACCTATTCTTGACAACAGTATTGAATCTCATCGCGCTTACTATGTCGCTGCCATTCGCGAATGCTTTGAGGAAGCTGGGATTTTGATGACCTGCCCGGATCCAGCGACCACCCCATCTCAAGCACTGACTCCAGATCACCAACAGGGTGCGAGAGATCAGCTCAATGAAGGGCAGCTCAAGTTTGACGACTTTCTCACCCGGGCTGGGCTTCTCGCAGATGCCGACCAGATCAAACCCGTCGCACGCTGGATTACACCCTTGGGTTCTCCCAAACGCTTTGATGCGCGATTTTTCCTGGCGACCTGTCCACCGGATCAAATCTCGTCTCACGATGCTGGAGAATTGGTCGACTCCGCTTGGATGCAACCCAAGGACATTCTCGCTCGATTCGAAGCCGGTGAACTGTCGATCATGACGCCGACTCTGAGAATGATTCAAAACTTAATACCGTTTGAAAAAAGTGCTGCTGTAATCTCAGCCTTAGATCGTTTGACCGAGTATGACCAGGTTAAGGTCGACCCGGAGAGTCGCGCGCTGCTGATGCCTGGCGAGCCCGGCTATGATGCTGCCGCTGATAACATAGAGACAGGTTGGGTAAGGCTCAAACCGTAACACTAGGTGCAGCACCTACCAGTCGTTTTCGACTCGGGTTAACCAATAATCGATGTCAACATCTTGGGACCCCGTCAGATATCGCCACAGTTTGAGTCGATTGATCAGTTCCAAACGCCCGGTGTCACCCTCGTACCACGGTTCAAGCCTCATCATTGCTTCGGCAACTGGATCGCTCCGTTTGGGATCAATCCAGAAGATGGGGCGTTGGTTATCTCCGGAGCAGTCCAAATCTTTCGTGTCCCAAAGTCGCACTTGAGGTTGGCTAGGCGCCAGACGAACTTTGTAGAGGTAGCGGTTAGTCTCTGACCTGTTCAATCCTGCCCCATGCCATATCCCCATGTGAAAGAGATAGATTGAACCCGCTGGACAAACAACATGCTGCTGACCCTTCACATTCTGATAACGAGCGATCGCTGATTCACTGACAACTCGCAAATGCGAACCGGGGACATAGCGCGTGCCGCCCATCGTCGCCGTTACAGTCTGAGGAAAGTAAAACAGTTGAATATCGAAAGCCCGTCTCGGGTCAATGGTCGAATCCTGATGGGTATGTTGAGCCGCCCGACTTCGAACCTTCGGGCTCAACGGATTCTTGCCCAGGCTAAGGTGAAGAAAGTGATGATCGAATTTAGGTTTTAGGCCCACCAAACTGTGAATGGCTCCCTGAACCGCTGCCAAAGAAAAAATACTCTGGAGCGGTTCAATGCCCTTAAAACCTTCAAAAAAGTCAACACCGGGGCTCAAAGTGGGCAAAACTTCTGCATCAAAAAGTCGGCGATAGACAGCATCCAACCCAAGAGGCTCGTCGCCCACTGGTGTCTGGACCCGGGATAAAAACGCCGCATTCATCGCATCGGGGACAACACCCTCAAGGCATAGCACGCCGGAAGCGACAAACTCAGCCATTTGGACCGTCGTAAGCTTCATCGCAGTCCAGGATCCAGGTTAATCCCGCCAAAGGGTTTCAATCTGGTGGCATCAACCTTCAGCGCTGGAGCAGAGCACGACTGAAACTTCTCAGGCGCCTCAAAGGGGACAGGGTTAGGCCTCACGACGGGTCCTCGCTGTCCGCGGAAATTGGCGGCCAGTCGACCCATTTCTCAAACAGAAATTCATACTTCAAGTAATCCGTACGGAACTCGGCACCCGGAGCGGTTGCGATTAAGGGACTCGCCTGAATCAAACGCCAGCCATCCCTTAGCGCGTCCACCCCGGTGCGATAAGGCGGCTCGTCGCTGTCTCCGGCCATTGGAAAGTCATCACCCGCGCCATTGTAACGACTCCACCCAATCACTTGCGTGTCCAAAGCTGAGGTGGAGAGATATAAAACGAGAATGTTTTGACGAGCGCTCATAAATGATTCTGAAATCCTTTCTGGAATTCAACCGATCTCCTGGATCAATGTAAAGCGCTGGGGCTAAATTTGAGCGGTTTATTAGGGTCCAGATGTTGAAAAATAATTTAAAAATTATGGAAAAATATCTTGAAAGTGAAGAAATAATGAATAAGATCCGTTCTTATTCGATCAGTGAGGGAGCCCTCATGCGTTTATTCTCTATTTTATGGCTGGTGCTTTTACCTTCAACGGCGCTGGCCGCCGGACCCCTGTCCTCGTCTGAGTCGCCACAGGCCACGCGCTTTTCAGCCGCTCAAGCGCCAAATTTTGCTGCGATGACCGATGTCCGCTTGAAGAAACGCTCCTTTTTTGAATACCTGGCACCCTTCGTGATTACGGCCAACAATGCGGTTCGAGCGGAACGATCCTTTTTACTTAATGCTGAAAGCAAACTGATTGCCGGCGATGCGCTGACCCGCCTTGAAGCAGATCGGGTCCGGTCGATTGCAGATCACTATCGGCGTCGAGGCTCAGCCATGACGATGATCAACATCGACAGCATCAGCGAACTGCTGACCCGGGTTGACACCATTCCACTCTCACTTGCTTTGGCCCAAGCCGCTAATGAGAGCGGCTGGGGCACCTCGCGTTTCGCACGCAAGGCCAACAATTACTTTGGCATCTGGTGTTATCAATCTGGCTGCGGACTTAAACCAGCCCAGAGAGACCCGGGGCTCACCCACGAGGTGAAAAAGTTCGCCGATGTTGGCGACAATATCGCCGATTATCTGCACAACATTAACACCAATCCGGCCTACTCGACCCTGCGCGATCTGAGAGCAACTTTGCGAGATGCCAATGCGCCACTGCGCGGCGTGCTTCTGGCAGAGGGATTGCTCGCCTACTCCAGCCGGGGCGCAGCCTATGTCCAAGCAATCCAGCAGTTGATCATCTCTAATGAGCTCGAACAACAATCTTTACATCTGGCAGCTCTGGCCCGCCGATAACCGATTACCGTAGGTCGCTAGAATGGCCATCGCCGAGCAGTCATCTGAACCAGACTATACGCTCTACCACCTGAGATACTCTGAAGCGGTGTCATCACCCAACCATTGGCAGCAACGCGCGCAGGCGCTTGCCTTATCGGTGGATCCCGAGACACATCAGATCCTTGGATGTTTTACCGGCCTCTTTGGCCTAAAGAGCAGTGATTGCTTCTGCTTGATCTCGGGGCCAAACGCTTCTGCCCCAACTCAAAAAGATCTAGCCCCAACGATTCTCGCTCAAACGCCGATGAATGCGACCCTTCGCCCAGATAGCCCAAAAATACTGAGCCAAGACGGCATCTATGTGTTTCGATTTTGGAAGATTGCCGGAGATCAGGTTGATCACGCCGTCGCTCTGTCCGCCGCTGCATGGACGACCTTCGAGGAAGGTTTTGACACCGAAGTCAAAGCGTTATTTCGACAACAGGTCAGGGAAGAAGAAGAATCCATGCTGCTCATCACTTGGTATAAAAATCTAACGGCTTGGGAGGCCTCAAGACGCCCTGATCCCGGAGCCCTGGATTATTTTCGCCAACGACAAGCGCTGATACATTCCGTCCTACCGATTGCAACACGAGTGATTCAACCCTAGTGCCCCCGCCGGTAACGTCAGATTGCAACCCACGCACAACCGCAACCAGAGCACCTTAGCCTTTCGGTCGCACTGATCAAGACACGCTTTAGCTCAAGGGCTTTGACCCAGCCCGGGAGTGAAACCGCAATAGTTTTCGGCAGTTTAGCGGCTTTGTCTTGACGGCCCGAATAGCCACAAAACTACCGATTCAAATACAAATAGCGCCACAGCGTTGCTGCGACCAAGGCATGATCAATACGGCCGTCGAGAAGCATATCGGAAAGCTCAGCCACGGGTATCAGCACGACTTCAGTTTGCTCTGTCGGCGTGTTTTGAATTGCAGCACTCGGCCGAACACCTTGGGCCACGAATGTATGCAAGCGATTATTAAAAACCGCAGGATTGGGATTCAAGACGCCAAGTGAGGTTAATCCCTCCGCAAGAAAACCAGACTCTTCCAGGCATTCCCTGGCTGCAGCAATATCCGGAACTTCGCCAGGGTCGACCATACCCCCTGGAATCTCAAGCGATAGCGCGTCACTCCCATGTCGGTATTGCCTCACAAACACCACTTCATCATTATCAGTGATCGGAAGGACATTGACCCAGTCCACGGTATCAAGCACGAAAAATCCATGTTCTTGACCCGTTTTAGGTGACACTGCCGTCACCTCCTGAACCTTCAAAATCCTCAAATCCGCCAAGATCTTGGTATGGATTCGTCGCCAGGGTTTGATCAACTCACTCATGCGCTCAAGCCGCGGACAGGGACAGCGGCACCGTGAACTGCTGAAGCCGCCTCGGATGCCAAAAACCCAATCACCTCTGCCAATTTGGTCGGTGAAACCCAATGCTCAAACTCTGCCTCTGGCATATCCGCACGATTTTTTGGCGTGTCGATCACGCTCGGCAAGACACAATTCACATTAACCCCATGATGCCGAACCTCCTCAGCCAAGCTCTCGGTCAGTCGCTCAGTTGCAGCTTTAGAGGCAAGATACGCACCCATGTTGGGCTGCCCGCGATTTGCTGCAACAGCCCCGACATTGATCACTTTTCCGGAACCCGCGGCGACCATGGCTGGAATGACATTCTGAGTCATATAAATCACAGCCTTGGTGTTGAGATCAAAGAGAAAATCCCATGTAGCTTCTGAAGTTTCATGAACAGCCTCACCCATCTGAAAACCACCGGCTATATTACAGAGCACGTCAATTCGCCCTGTTTGTTCAAGCAGACCCGCGGTCAATTCGCTGCAGCTCCCACGCTCGGTCAAATCACACACCCGGTGCTGACAACGCTCGGTCTCCTCGCCTAAGGCCTCCGTCAACAATGTCGCGCTATAGTCAACAGCTACGACCTGCGCTCCGCGGTTCAAAAAATGCTCGACTACGGCTTGCCCTAGCGCCCCAGCACCGCCGGTCACCACCACCACTTGATCATCAAACATGTTGCATCCTCCTCACTTGAATTCAGCGATGCTAAAGGCTTTACTGGGGGATTCCAAGCCCAAAACGAGAGCCCAAGATGACCTCGAAAACAGAAAAACAGACGTTTTGCAGGGTCTGTGAGCCAAGCTGCGGGCTCATCGCAACCCTTGAAGAAGGCGCAATCACAGCACTCAAACCAGACCGAGATCATCCCGTTACGCGAGGTTTCGCGTGCCACAAAGGCCTCTCCGTGCTCGATATTCATCAGGACCCTGATCGACTGAACTGGCCACTCGTGCGGCAAGGCGCAGCCCTAAAGCAGACATCTTGGCAGGAGGCTGCTGTAGCGGTCGGCGATAAAATCAAAGCATTACAAGCAGCCTATGGTGATCAAGCCATCGGTGTTTATACCGGCAATCCACTCGCGTTCAATTCAACCGCGGGGCCTGCCATTGGATCCTTCGTCAGCGCAATTGGAAGCCGCAGAAACTTCAGTTCAGGGACCCAAGACTGTTCAAACAAATTCGCAGCCTCTGAGGCAGTCTTTGGATCAAGCACCATTCATCCAATTCCCGACATTGCCCACACCGACTTCTTGCTTATCTTGGGCGCAAATCCTCGCGTCTCTCACATGAGCTTTGTCTCAATCGCCGACCCAATCGCCGAACTCCGGGCCGCCAAACAACGCGGCGCGCGTCTCGTGTTCGTGGACCCAAGGCTGAACGAATCGGTAAGCGGTCTTGGGGAACTCCTCCAGATCAAACCCGATACCGACACCTATTTGCTCGCAGCCATGGTCCATCATTGCTTCAGTCATGCACTCATCGACACCGCAGTGACTGCTCGATATGCGGAGGGGCTAGATTTTCTAGAGGCTTTCGCCGCTGACTACTCTGCGCAAAAGGTGGCCTCCGTTGTTGGTTTAACCGTGGATGCCATCGAAAAAATAGCCTCCGAATTTGCAGCGGCAGACCGAGCCGCCGTCTATATGTCAACCGGGGTCAACATGGGCCGTCAAGGCGCACTTGCGTATTGGCTACTCTACATGCTGAGTTTTATTACCGGCAATCTCGGCCGCCAAGGCGGAAACAAATATGCTCAAGGTTTTTATCCCGCAGCAAAAGCAGGAGCAACCCGCGGCCATGCACCCAGTTTTGAGGATTCACCCTTTGGGCCGGTCCGAAAAATTCGGGGCTCACTCCCCGGCAACTTGATGGCCGATATGATTCTAAACGACCCCAACCCCATTCGAGGGCTGGTGGTGATCTCCGGTAATCCGCTGCTCTCGATAGGTAACAGTCAGCTTATGAAAGCGGCGCTTGAAAAATTGGAGTTCTTGGTGGTGATTGATATCTATCCCAGTGCCACCAGCGAATACGCTGATGTCGTGCTCCCGGCGACCGACATGTTGGAACGCGCAGACATCAATTTATCCGGTCTGGGATTGCAGCATCAACCCTTCGTTCAATTTACTGAGCCCATGGCAGAACCTGCTTTCGAGCGAAGACCGGAATGGCAAATCATGGCGCTGTTAGAACAAGGCTACGAACAGGGTCAGATCGATGAAACACAGTTACCCGATCCATTCTCTCGATTAAACCATATGCTCAAAGCGTCGGACACCAGCATTGAGGCCCTCATGGAAGAACCCGTGCCCGTTAAAGTGCTGCCATTGCCCAACCCAGAGTCCTTTTTTGATTCAGTCATTCAAACCGAATCTGGACTCATTGATTGCTGTCCAGACTCCATGTCAGATGCTCGAATCCGATGCGCGGATATCTTCTCCGACCTCAATCGTGAACCGCCAAGCCAGCTCAAGATGATCAGCCGGCGCACCAACTACATGCTCAACAGCTGGTTTCATAATCTACCGGGGCTGAAACGACCCAAACATCGCGATAACCCGCTCTACATGCACCCCGATGATGCCGCCGAACGACAAATCTCAGCAGGAGCGGTGGTCGCAGTTTCGAACACCGCTGGTGCGCTGGAGGTTCGAGTTGAGCTCGATGCAACCCTGAGGCCCGGAGTTGTCGCCATGACCCATGGCTGGGGTCATCAAGGTTCAAAGATGCAAACCGCAGCAAGCTTCCCGGGCGCCAATTGTAATGTGCTATTGCCATCAGGGCCCGACAGCTTTGACCCCTTCAGCAATCAATCGTTTATGACCGGTATCCCGGTGGAGGTTCGACCATCGGCCTCTGGCCAATCTGCCTGACATCTGTGTCCTATAAGGGGACAGCCGGTCACCTAAAAAACC
>CAJYBS010000073.1 GCA_913064795.1 uncultured Gammaproteobacteria bacterium | reverse complement strand
ACGCAGTCGTAGACACCCGCCTTGATCGACATCCACGCTTCCCTAAAAGCGGTTGCACCGGTCGCACAGGCATTGGCGCAATTGACGACAGCGACTCCGGTCTGGCCAATTTCTTGAAGAATTCTTTGTCCGACCATGGCATTGGCTTGACCAAGATTGCCGCAATATAACGCCTGCATATCTTGAATCTTCAGACCCGCATCATCCAAAGCCAGCAGCGCAGACTCAGCGCCAATTTGCGGCACGGTTCGGTCTGGAAATCGTCCAAATTTAATCATGTCAACGCCGACTACATATACATCGCTCATATTGCGCTCCCTGGCCTATGCGGCTGGTTTAAAGAAATAGCTTAAGTAACTGTTCCCGTCTCTGTCTTTTCGCCCTAATGCATCAGCGAAAACAACTTCAACGGGCATATCAAAACTTAGATTTGCAGGATCAGGCTCTATATCGATCAAATTACCCTTCAACGTCCCACCGCCCTCAAGATCGACGATCGCCGAGATATAGGGCACCTCAATGCCTGGAAAACTCCTAAAGACAATGCTGTAGGAATACAATTTGCCGTGATTCGAGAGCCGCTTTGCCACCATTTGATCCCTGGCACCGCAATTTGAGCAGGTCGTGCGCTCGCCCAAAAAGATCGCGCCGCACCCGCCGCATTCATGCCCTTCCAGATAGGGATCTTGACCATCGGCGCCCTTTAAAAAAGGAACCACCGGCAAAGGCCCATCAACCGCCGTTTCATCTGTATCACTTGCCATAATCTTCCCTGCGCTACAACTCATTGAATCTGATATCTTCAACTACCATAAACTGCATGCCAAGCCACATTCAAGCCTATTTCTATGATTGATCTTCGCAATAGATGTCGGTCATTATGGTTGCAGGCTGAGTTTGATCACTTAGATTACTGGCCCATAGAGGAACTCGGTCTTGGTCATCGGTGGCGCCACAAATGAATATCAAAAACAACAGGAGACGCTGAAGAATGCCGCTCATCTCTTTGGTTGGAAGCCAACGGCCAGATTCGTTCAACGCAAGCGCAGTGACACTGATCGAGCGTGCGCTCAAATCTTTAGGCGCCGCAGCGGAACGCGCCGAATGGGCTAACCTGGCGCTACCCCTCTACAGTCAGGTGATCGAGTTAGAACAGGGTCTCCCTGAGGCAGCCGGCGATCTCCGCAGCAGAATTAAAGCCGCTGATGGACTCATCATCGGCTGCCCCGAATACAACGGGTTTATGCCGCCCTTGCTCCTCAATGCGCTCACTTGGGCGACAAGAAATCCGCAAGGACATCCAGATTTATCCCCCTTTAGACTCAAGCCCTGCCTTATTTGCGCGAGCAGTCCTGGTAGCCTAGGGGGCATTCGAGCAGCAGGCCATCTAGCAACCTACCTGCTGGGGATCGGGGCCAGCGTCTACCCCGATTTTTTCTTGATCCCAAATGCGTTCACAACCCTTGGTGGAAATGATGAATCTGAGCAGCGCAAGCTCAGTGGGCGCGCAGAGGTCATTGCGAGCGGCTTTTTAGCGCAAACGCGCCTGCAACCGGGTTGATGGGTCTTGGACCGAGAACACCCTTGGCAGCTGCCTGGCTTGGACTTGGCACACCCAACCCTGAGACTCACCGCAGCGACCGAGCGTCCGAGAACGCCAAGCTGGCCCACCAAAAACCAGGACACGTCTGGGCGTCACGTTGATGGGATCATTGAAGCATGGCACGGCCCGGTCATCGCGCTTATCGCCTGTGAATGTGGAGAACGTAAAGGACTGATGTGGCTACAGGCCTGGTTAGGTCAACGTCTTAACTACCCCATCTATGCGTTGAGTCTATTGCCCCCCATGTCCAATACCGCCTTCAAAAAAAGCCTGCAATCAACAAGCTGTCAATTGGACCGCGCCGGCCAGGAACTCGAGCACTTAATCAGCGTTTCCCATAGTCCAAGTTTTGTTTGGGCGGATTTATCCCGGGGACATTGGCGGCCTGTCATCGAGTCGCTGAGTCTACCCCCCGCTTTTGACGACTGGCGCTCGGGCTTGAGCCAGCAATCGCGCTGGCAGGGTTATTTGGAGGCCTCGGCCTCAACAACGGTAATGAGTTGAGCCAGCGCACCCGACATCGATTCTTGCAGAAAAGACTCAAAGCTAGCCGGCTGGATTTCAGCTTCCCAAGTTAAACGACATTGATCCGGTGACTCTCGAGTCAGCTGCATTCGAGCTTCATGAAACTCCAAAGGGATCGGGGACTCAATACATTGATATCTTAAGAAGTAGTTTTCCTCATCTCGCTCAATAATGCGTTCTTGAATCTCTCCGGCGCCGGGTAAATTCAACGTTCTTACCCCTGCCTGAAGGTCGCAAGCAGCAACACCCGGTACCCAATCCACTCGGTCCACTGTCCCCACAACAGACCAAACTTGCTCAAGGGGCGCATCAAAAACATGACTAAAGCTCAACACAACCATTTCCTTCTTTGGAGGGCGCCTAGGCAGCCCATTTGTTTCTGAAAACTATGGGTCAATCTCGATGTAACACCACCCGATCTCAGGCCGATTCGATTTGAGCTCTCGCTCAATAACATTGATCATCTGAGCCGCCTCCCTCACCGTCAACCCGCCGCTTAGCTGGATTTTCGCTGCGAATAGGACCTTGGGCCCCATATGAAGCGTTACCATGTCAAATAATCTCTCGACCTCGGGATTATCCTCAATAAGTTCCTCTGCTAGCTTTCGCAGCTCAGGCTCAGCAGATCGCCCAACCAGAAGCCCCTGCAGACGAACAGCCAACCCGATTGCAACGGCGATCAGCAACACCCCGATGACCATTGACCCCAATGCATCGTAAACCGGATCCCCCGTCACCAGCACCAACGTCAATGCAAGAAAGGCCAAGATCAAGCCTACCATCGCAGCAAAATCTTCCCCCAGAACAACAACGATCTCAGCGTTTCGGGTTGTTTTTAACCACCGAAAAAAAGGCTTACCTTCCGCCATTTTCTTCGACTCGACGAAAGCACCGTAAAAGCTCGCGCCTTCAAGCAAGATTGCAAGGCCCAAGACGGTCAGACCCACCCATATACCCGTGACAGGCTCCGGCGCTATAAATTTTTGCCAGCCTCCATAGACGGAATAAAGTCCACCCAAGCTAAACAGCATCAGAG
This sequence comes from uncultured Gammaproteobacteria bacterium, assembly GCA_913064795.1. Taxonomy (GTDB): domain Bacteria; phylum Pseudomonadota; class Gammaproteobacteria; order Pseudomonadales; family Azotimanducaceae; genus UBA9926. The sequence continues at coordinate 4,400 of CAJYBS010000073.1, read as the reverse complement.
CCACCACAAAGCTCCAAAAATAACTGAGTTTTCCGTAGCCTAGGGGATGTTCCTCATCAGCAGGTCGCTCACTTCCTTTTAGGCCCAAAAACAACAAGACCTGGTTGCATGTATCGGCAAAAGAATGGATAGACTCCGCCATCAGGCTGCCAGAACCTGTGTGCAACGCAGCCGCTAACTTACTGATTGCAATTCCAAAATTAGCTAAAAACGCATACAGAATAGCCTTTGCGGGAGATCCAGATTGAGACACAAAAATCCTTGACCGGATGAGAACCATTTCAGTGTAGCATGCTCGTTTAAGAATCAAAGATCTTAACCCCGACCCCATGACCCCAGCGCGATCAAGAGTAAAACAGGCCAGCGCCTCGCCACTGCTCATCGAGGGCAAAAAAGGCGCCATCGCCGCTTTGATCCTCGCCCACGGCAGTGCTACCCACCAAGCTCATCCGCATTTGACCGCGCTCAGTGAGGCGCTGAACCGACAAAAGATTATGACCCTCAGGTTCAACTTTGCGTACCGCAAGGCTGGCCGTGCCTTTCCCGGGCCCATGACAGAATCTGTTTCCGACTACCTCACTGCTGCGGACCACTTCGGAGCAAGCCGCTTCAAACTCCCGCTTTTTTTTGGTGGGCATAGCTACGGTGGCCGAGTTGCGACCCACGCCGCCTCGGCGGTTCAAACCGCTTCTAACCCGCCGAGAATCAGCAAGCAACTCAAGGGAATGGTTGCTTTTTCCTTGCCCTTGCACCCTCGGGGCAAGCCCCATCTCAAGCGATGGTCGCATCTTCAGGGCAACACCTTGCCATTGATTATTCTTGCAGGCGATCGGGACCCAATGATTGAAAACGAGCAAGCGCTTACATTTTTACAAACCCAACCCAATGCTGAGCTATGCTGGATTGCTGGTGCTGATCACGGGTTTAAGCAAACAAAAGCCGCGATAAAAAACCAAGGATCCGCTTACTTCTATGCCGCAAAGGCAGCTCGTCGCTGGATGGATTCAATTGGATAACACCTTACAGCGGCTTACACTTGAACAAATCAGCGGTGTTTTTTGCTCACTGAACGTCTAAACATCAAAGTCCAGGAACCGGAAATCCCTGACAAAATGCTTCAACCTCTCCCCTGACGCGAGACAAAATGCCCTCGTCCTCTGGATGTCGTAAACATTCACAGATCCAACCCGAGAGTTGCAACATATCGGACTCTAGCATCCCTCGGGTGGTCGCCGCTGGGGTTCCCATCCGAATACCGCTCGGGCGGAGGGGTGGATTGGGGTCATCGGGAATGATTTGCTTGTTGGTGGTGATTTGTACCCGATCCAAGACCTCTTCAGCGACTCGGCCGTCCAAACCAAAGGTCTTCATGGTATCCATCACCATCATATGATTGTCCGTGCCCCCGGTGACAAGGTCTGCACCCTCATCCAACAGCGCACCCGACAACGCTTTGGCGTTCTTGAGGACCTGATGCGCATACGCTTGAAATTCTATGGTTTGTGCTTTTTGCAAGGTCACGGCTATCGCCGCCACGGCATTCATGTGAGGCCCACCCTGAAGACCCGGGAAGACAGACTTATCAATTTTTTTGGCAAAGGGCTTGCGGCACAGCACCATGCCGCCTCGAGGTCCGCGGAGGGACTTATGCGTTGTCGTGGTGACAATGTCAAAACCAAAATCAAACGGGTTATTCATCGCTTGTCCGGCAACCAATCCACCAAAATGGGACGCATCAGTCATCGTTATGGCGCCCACCTCATCGGCAATGGCCTTAAAGGCTGCATAGTCTATATCCCGGGGATAAGACGTATATCCGCACAACATCATTTTAGGCTTTGTCCTCAGCGCATCGCTGCGAACCTGGTCGAAATCGATTGAACCATCAACGGGGTCAGTGACGTAGCGCACGAAATTAAACAGGCTGCCCATATGCGACACCGGCGCGCCGTGGGTTAAATGACCTCCATGGGACAAATCCATCGCCATAATGGTGTCCCCCGGCTCGAGCAAACCCAAGTAAACCGCTTGATTCATCGCCGAGCCAGAAAGCGGCTGCACATTCGCATGCTCGCAACGAAAGACCGATTTTGCCCTGTCGCGGGCGAGGTTTTCGATCTGGTCGGTGAAGGTTTGACCGCCATAATAACGACGGCCTGGATAGCCCTCCGAGTACTTGTTGGTAAAGACGCTCCCAAGACAGGCCAAAACTTCGGGGAAGGTGTAATTTTCTGAGGGAATCAGTTCAATACCATTTCGCTCTCGCGTCTCCTCTCCGCACAAAGCGGCAAACACTTCGGGGTCATTTCCTTCCAACTCCGCTAAGTTGGTGACAGAGGCGGGAAAACTCCGATTCTCATTTAAAGACATGATGCGCTCCTTTCAATAAATTCTCGGGCCCCGAATCATCGCTGCCCACTCTCGCTTCCTAGGCCTAGTGTTAATCGCCCCTTGGACTATAAACTTTGCCTGCGTTGCCGTATCCCAATGATCTGGCGTTTTTGCGATGCTAACGCTCAGCACTGGCCCGTTTTCAAACTGTTTTGCAGGATGCTTTGAAGGCTCGAAAGCCTCCCCTACGACAACAACGATAGGGATGGATTAAAGCGACTGTAAGTCACAGGTTGCTGGCGGCAAAACTCCGCGAACAAGACAACTATTATAACGGCTCGAACACCAAAGTTGTACGCGGTAAGCGATCAACAGGTCATTTGAGCCGTTAAAAGGCAGAAAAACTTAACTCAAAGCGCCATACCCCTTCATCAAATCGCGACAAAATCGCTTTATTCATGAGACAATTTTCTCTCATCAACACAAGTGAGCAAACCCATCGTGAAGTATTGTTTCAGGGAAGCGATCCAATGGATCGTGATCGGAATTACGCTCATCGGACTACCCGCAATTGCTTGGTCCGATGATTTGGATGCCCGGGTTGCCCGGGTCCTCAAATCGACGCCGCTCATCGATGGCCATAACGACCTGCCCTGGCAATTCCAGCGACGCAGCCGGAACCAACTCTCAGGCCTTAACCTTCGCTCCGACTTAAGCCAGCTCGCCCAACCCACCGATACTGATATCCCGGGCCTCAGGCGAGGACAAGTCGGCGGTCTGTTTTGGTCAGTCTATGTCCCAATCAGAGGTTATGACGGAGAACAGGGGGATGTCCAAGCGGTGATTGCGCAAATAGATTTGGTCAAACGCATGGTGGCAAAATACGACGACACCTTCGAGCTAACCCTGACCCCCGCCGCTACTCGAGAAGCTCATCAGCGCGGCAAAATCGCCTCAATGATCGGTATCGAGGGTGGCCATGCGATCCAAAATTCTCTAGCGACGCTGCGCGGTCTCTTTGATCTCGGTGCTCGCTACATGACTCTGACCCATTCAAAAGGACTTTCATGGGCAGATTCTGCAACCGATGATCCTCGCGTCGGCGGGTTGACCCCTTTTGGTGAACAGGTCGTCCTCGAAATGAATCGTCTTGGGATGTTGGTCGACCTGGCTCATGTTTCGACCGAAACCATGAAAGATGCCCTGCGCATCACGCGAAGCCCAGTCATCTTCTCTCACAGTTCAGCCTGGTCTGTGACGAACCATGACAGAAACGTGCCGGACGACATCCTGCGCGCGGTTGCGGCCAATCGAGGCGTGGTGATGGTGAACTACCTGACCTCCTATGTTTCTGAGCCCATGCGCTTATACAGGATGGCCTATGAAGCGAGGGAGGCAGAGATTAAGGCCTCCCATCCGGCAAGCCAACGGGATTCAGTGCTTGCACGATGGGTCTCGGAAAATCCGGCACCGGAAGTCACGCTCTATGATGTCGCCGATCATATTGACCATCTCCGAGCAGTAGCGGGCATCCAAGCAATCGGACTGGGCGCTGACTTCGATGGCATGCCGCCAGGACCGGTGGGCCTTGAGGATGTCTCAACCTATCCAGCGCTCTTTAAAGAGCTGCTCATTCGTGGCTACTCCGATCAAGATATCGCAAAAATTGAGGGAGAAAATATTCTTCGGGCCTGGTCGGAGGCTGAGGCCATTGCACAGCGCCTCCAGCAGCTCGAGCCTCCCAGAGAAGACCAACCCGCTCCTGGATCTGCCGGGAGCTAACCCTGAAAGAGCGCCTCATTTTCATCCTGCAGAAGCACTTCACACTCACCCAAGCTCGAGACCTGTGTGGTGACGACAATGGGTCGACAACAAACTTCACAATCTTCGATGTATTGCTGATCCGGCGAACTTTCATCGATCAGCATTTCTATCCTCGCTGCACAGTAAGGACAATTTAGTTTATTCGCAGTCAGCTGCATGGGCGGCTCCTTCTCTGACCATTAATTGGATCAAAATCCATTCAGCCGGTGGTTTGACTCGTTTCGGGAACGAATTGGGAACGCAAG
>CAJYBS010000072.1 GCA_913064795.1 uncultured Gammaproteobacteria bacterium | reverse complement strand
TGGTCGGAGGCGGACATTGCTAGAAGCAGTGCCTTCACATCTCGGATGTCTGCGGTGGTCAAAAGGTACGCGCTGGTGTCATAACTATTGAGATAGCTCACCAGCGCCAACAAATTATCGCTGGCACTGCCTTTCCATCGATTAAAAAGATAGAGACCCAGCTCAAGGGTTAGATCTTTTTGCGCACGCTCAAAGTTTTTCTTAGGTTCACCAAATAACAGCGTGCGGATCACGCCCTGTTCGTCAGCTTGATGAACCCGCTTGTCCTGAAAGGCACTCCACGCTTTATTCAGCTGTTCTTCGTAGAGAATTCGGTCAGGATCCTGCAGCCAGGACAAAAAGGCACTTCGACGTTCCCGATGCATTCGAGAGGCTAATTCCCCTTCAGGAATCTCAACATCCACAAGACGACCATATTGCGTTGTGGTGGTTGCTTTAATACGTTTGCGCAAGCCCAGATAGCGCAAATAACGATAAGCAACGCCAAAGACATTGGGGTATTCAGTCGGTGACGTTCGAAGCTTCAGTGTTGAACTCGCGTTAACCGCAGACAAATATTCTGACGGGTTCAGGTAACGCGTGATATTACGGTGGTAGTGCGTCAGGATTTCGGGATGATCCGCAACAAACTGCCGCGCACCACTCTCAATCGACTCAATCCCAGTGACAATGACATCCAGCAACTGCTGGGTTTTGTGCGTTTCTCCCGGATCATAATCGACAATCCCATCAATATTACCCTGCTGATACAGTTCATAGGACGAGACGCCCACAGACTGAGCGCATTCTTGCCAGGATAAATTATATCGCCGCACTAAATTGGCAAGGGATCTAGGATGAATGGTATTGAAGACCCCGGTCCGAAGACTCAGCAGCAAATTGCTCGCTGCCAAAGGAATCGCGCCGCCAGAGTAGCCTTGCCCGATGATAATCCCCAAGGTCGGAACATCGACATTACACAATTCCGCAATCAGTCGAGAAATACTGTGCGCTTGGTTTTGAGCATTGGCATCCTCGTAAGGGTCAGCGCCAGGCGTATCCATCAAGGTCAGAATCGGTAAATTTCGAATGGCGAAACTGCTGGCCCGCTCCGCCGCAAGCGCATGAGGTTCTGCGCCGCTGAGACCCGTCGCGTGACTGCGGACGTGTGCCGGGACACCGATTTTTCTGGCCCCTGTTTGGAAATCTACCGTCAGCTCGCAACTAAAAAATGGCCCCAGGGATTGCTCATTACTCACAGGCACATTCAAACTATTGATGATCGCTTTTGCCCCGGGCCGAGTCGATTCCTCGGTGGGCGCGACCGTTGCCGCGATGTAAGCATCGACCTCCATGCCCCTCAGGCGCTCAACCTGGGCATTAATTTCTCGCTCGGTCAGCAATCCCTTGACGACAGCTGCGGGTTCTTTTCGTGGAAACAACGAAAAATCTTGGGATAGCTGCTCTGCGTTTAAATAGAGCTGATCAACAACACTCCCGGACTCAGACATATTGCTTGACACTCCTCTCTATCTCCATCTCTGTGCTGCCGGCCGGCGCTGGCCATCGCATTTACTCGAATAAATCGCTCGTATTTCCAAGCACATCCGCGCTACCCCTAGCACTGATCGCAAGTGTAACCTGTTTGCGCTCGACAAAGGTCCATTGTCCCCTCTCTCCTTCATCACCGACTCAATTTCCATCATCGACTCAATTTCTGCTGACTTGCGTCGGGCCGATAGAGACGATCAAGCCACAGGCGCAACCGGGATCATTCCAATCTTCCCTTGCCACAGTCGAGGACCTGTCTCGTGGACCGACTCACCTTGACTGTCGACTGCGACCGTGACCGGCATATCCTCAACCGTAAATTCATGAATGGCCTCCATCCCCAATTCTGGGAACGCTACGACCCGGGATTTTCGGATGGCTTTAGAGACGAGGAAAGCCGCACCGCCGACCGCCATTAAATAGACAGCGCCATGCCGCTTTATTGCTTCGACGGCGACCGGACCGCGCTCCGCCTTGCCCACCATGCCCAGCAAGCCCGTCTGAGCCAGCATCATTTCGGTAAAGCCATCCATACGTGTCGCTGTCGTTGGTCCCGCTGGGCCTACGACTTCATCCCCAACGGGATCCACTGGTCCAACGTAGTAAATAAATTTACCCTTCAGATCAACGCCTTCAGGCAAGGACTCCCCCGCTGCGAAAAGATCGCGAATCCGTTTATGAGCAGCGTCTCTTCCGGTCAGCATTTTTCCAGACAAGAGCAAGGTCTCTCCCGGCTTCCAGGACTGCACCTCTGCAGGCCCCACCGTGTCGAGGTTCACCCGCCGAGCACCCGACGCGCCATCCCAAGTAATTTTTGGCCAATCCTCGAGTTTCGGCGGCTCTAACTCAGCGGGTCCGTCGCCGTTCAGTGTAAAATGAATGTGCCGGGTCGCCGCACAGTTGGGTCTCATCGCCACCGGCAGGTTGGCAGCGTGGGTGGGGTAATCCATAATTTTGACGTCCAGCAAGGTCGTAAGCCCGCCTAAGCCTTGGGCGCCAATGCCCAACCCGTTGACCTTCTCAAAGATCTCGAGCCTCAACGCTTCGATTCGCGATTGCGGGCCCCGGGCGATTAATTCTTGGATATCAATTTCATCCATTAGCGAGCGTTTAGCCAACAGCATCGCTTTTTCTGCGGTACCGCCAATTCCGATCCCCAGCATACCCGGAGGGCACCATCCCGCCCCCATCGTCGGAACAGTGCGCATCACCCAGTCCACAATACTGTCGGCGGGGTTCAACATCGCAAGTTTAGATTTGGCCTCCGAGCCACCACCCTTTGCAGCAACATGAATACTCACCTCGTCCCCCGGCACCAACTCGACACGGATCACTGCGGGCGTGTTGTCTCGGGTATTGCGTCTGCGACCCGCCGGATCAGACAGAACTGAGGCCCGCAATACATTATCGGGCAACGCATAGGCACGTCGTACGCCCTCATTGATCAAATCCTCGAGGGACGAATCCGTATTGAAACGGACTTTCATACCCACAGACACAAACACGTTGACGATCCCAGTGTCCTGACAAATCGGTCGATGTCCTTCGGCACACATTCTTGAGTTGATCAGAATTTGCGCCATCGCATCTTTCGCTGCGGTTGACGCTTCTCGCTCATAAGCAGCATGCATAGCCCGGATAAAATCGACCGGGTGATAATACGAAATATATTGCAACGCATCCTGAATGCTTTGGATGACGTCGGCTTCCTCAACGACCGTTACAGGCGCCATGGTCTAACCTCCTTCTGCCTTACGAGCATCCCCCGACCTTCTAGCCGTACATGAGCCTTGTGAGCGATTCTGCAACGCAAACGGGCTTACTCGAACCTTCAAGCTCGATGGTGACTTCCCGCTTTAACTGAATTGTATTTGGCGCCTTGAGTTCAGCCAGCATGAGCGTGTGGCGAGCCCTGACTTTCGACCCCACCGGAACGGGCGCTGGGAAACGGACTTTATCGAGCCCGTAATTCACACCCATAAATACGCCTTCAAGCGCATCAGGCCTTGGAATTGGGACCGTGCCCCCTAAATGGACGATTAAACTTAATGTTAAAAACCCATGTGCAATCGTGACTTTGTAGGGTGACAACTCTGCAGATTTTTCAGGGTCAATGTGAATAAATTGATGATCCATGGTTGCATCGGCAAAAAGGTTAATCCGATCCTGATCAACTTCAAACCAAGACCCCACTCCTTCTTCTTGTCCTTCAAGTGACTTGAAAATCGTCAACGCTGCTTCTGCTTGACTCGACATGCCTGCTCTCCTCTTCCAGATAAATAACCGCGAAAATGATAGCACATCCAAGCCGGCCAGATCCGCCGGGGTAGTTATCAATTGAGCCTTGGTTTATGATTTGGCGGCCTTCAAACAAGGCTCTGACGCTAATTTTTAAAAATTCTTAGGATCAATCTATGAGTCAACACGTCTATATCGCCGCAGGCGCGCGAACCCCCATGGGAGGCCTTCAGGGAGATCTCGCAGGTCTTTCTGCCGTTGAGCTCGGTGAGGCCGCAATCCGGGGTGCGCTGGCTCGCGCTCAGATCGAAGGATCAAAAGTCGATGAAGTCATTATGGGGTGCGTTTTACCGACGGGGCTGAGGCAAGGCCCCGCCCGGCAGGCAGCCATCGATGCTGGCGTTCCTGATAGCGTCGGAGCGACAACCATCAACAAGCTGTGCGGTTCAGGCATGAAAGCTACCATGCTCGCCCACGACCTAATCAAAGCCGGGACCAATGAGATCATGATCGCTGGGGGCATGGAGAGTATGAGCAACGCCCCCTATATTGTGCCCAAAGCTCGGGCAGGACTTCGCATGGGCCACAGTCAATTGGAGGACTGTATGTTCACCGATGGCCTCGAGGATGCCAAGACCGGCAGGCTCATGGGCGCCTTTGCACAGGATGTTGCCGATCAATTTCAACTTTCTCGCGAGCAAATGGATGATTACGCCATTGGAAGTCTGCAAAAAGCGTTAGCCGCGATAGAATCTGGCGCTTCACAGGATGAAATCGAACCCATTACCATTCGAGACCGAAAGGGCGAGCGCATCATTTCCGTAGATGAACAGCCAGGCAATGCCAATTTAGACAAAATCAGAGCCCTCAAACCCGCGTTTAAATCGGATGGCACCGTGACTGCAGCCAACTCGAGCTCGATTTCTGATGGCGCCTCTGCGCTTGTATTGGCGAGCGAAAATGCAATTCAGTCGCAAGGCATAACCCCCGTGGCCAGAATCTTAGGGCACAGCACCCACTCTAGGCATCCCGCCGAATTCACGTTAGCCCCCATCGATGCGATCAAAAAATTGCTGACCAAAGTTGGGTGGTCATTAGATGATGTTGATCTTTTTGAAATCAATGAAGCGTTTGCAATGGTCACCATGCTGGCAATCCGAGAGGTGGGCATCGATCCAGAGAAAGTAAACGTTTATGGCGGTGCTTGTGCTCAAGGCCATCCGATTGGTTCGACAGGTTCGAGACTCATTGTGACGCTCATTCATGCCTTAAAACGCGCGAATAAGAGTAAAGGGATTGCCTCATTGTGCATTGGGGGCGGTGAAGCAACTGCCATTGCCGTCGAACTGGTTTAGTGCCGGTTGGGTTAGAAAAGATCTGACCCCGGCGCTGGCTTTTATCGACTTTTACCGCTTACAATTGTCCTACTCGCTGCAAGGATTCGGAACGTGACAAGACTGCCTGTAATCGTCGGCTTCGGCGGCATTAATCCGGCAGGACGCAGTTCAGGACACCATGGCTACCGGCGTCTGGTCTATGACCAACTCTCTTTTGAGCAGCAGCAAAAGACGCTGCAGGCTCTCGCTGCTTTGATGAATTGTAGTTCAGATGAAACACATATTCTCAATAACACGCTCATCCGAAAGCTCTCCAACAATCTGTTTGATCCTGACTTCTATCGCGCCAACAAGCAGGCGATGCTTCAACCGCATGCCGAAGAGCCGCTGACGTTTTTAATGAGAAAGAGCCAGCTGCCCGAACAGCTGCCCGCCGAATGGCAAGTTGAGCGCTACAACGATCAAGAAGTCAAAGTTACAACGAGCTCGGCACTCGATGTTCTGTTTCCCGATGGCCGGGCCTCCAAGGTCAATTCCGCAGGCCAATTGCCCTCCGGTTTTGACCCCGAGGCACTGTATCAATCCCGCAGTCACCCAAGAGGCCTGCAATTGACTGTTTTTGGCGCCTCTGACGCCATCCAATCGCTTGGAATCCCCTGGCAAACGATCACCGACAAAGTGCCCGGAGACCAAATCGCCGTTTATGCCAGTAGTGCCATGGGACAGCTAGACTTTAATGGTTCAGCAGGCATGCTGCAGTCCGCCCTCCTGGGCAAAAGAGTCAGCGCAAAGAATTGTCCGTTGGGCTTGGCCGAGATGACGGCAGATTTCGTGAATGCGTACGTGATCGGCAGTGTTGGGGCCACCGGAGCGAACGTGGGCGCCTGCGCCACCTTCTTGTACAACCTTCGTCAGGGCATATCGGATATTCGCGCTGGCAATTGCCGGGTGGCGGTCATTGGGTCCAGCGAGGCACCGATCACACCCGAGGTGATTGAGGGTTATCGGACCATGGGCGCGCTGGCCGAGGACGAGGCCCTCATAAAACTCGATGGCGGCACCTTCGAAACTCCCGACCATACCCGTGCTTGTCGCCCCTTCGGTGAAAATTGCGGCTTTACGTTGGCAGAGGCTTCGCAATTCGTCGTTTTATTCGACGACGCACTGGCCCTTGAACTGGGGGCCCAAATCTACGGCTCTGTTGCTGACGTCTTCGTCAATGCCGATGGCTTCAAAAAGTCGATTCCAGGTCCTGGGATTGGCAACTATCTGACCTTAGGCAAAGCCATGGGCTCGGTACGCGCAATCCTCGGTGAACAAGCGCTCAAACACCATACTTATATTCAAGCACACGGCACTGGCACCCCTCAAAACCGGGTCACCGAATCCCACATTTTTGACCAGCTGGCACAGGCTTTTGGAATCCAGGATTGGCCCATTACTGCCATTAAGGCGTTTGTTGGTCATTCCTTAGCCTGCGCTTCGGGAGATCAAATCATCGCTGCGCTCGGGGTTTGGCACGACCATATTATTCCAGGCATCAAGACAACTGGCGCCATTGCCGAGGACGTCCATCAGTCGAACTTAGATTTTTTGCTGGAGCACCGGACAGTTGATCCTGGCCATCTACAGGCCACGTTCATCAATTCAAAAGGGTTTGGGGGCAATAACGCGACCGCGGCGATTTTATCTCCTGAAGTGACGCGGTCGATGCTCGCCAAGCGTCACGGCAAAGCAGCGATGTTAAGCTTTCAAACGCGCCAGGCTGATACGATCGCCAGCAGTGCCGCTTATGATGCCGCTTGTCTTAACAACGAAACAGCGCCCATCTATCAATTTGGACAGGGTGTCGTTGAGGGCTCAGCGCTGAATCTCTCCGATGCAGCAATCTCCATCCCTGGCTACGGCAAACCCATCTCTCTGCAGGTCGACAATCCCTACGACGATATGACCTGAGATAGGCCGACATTAAACGGCCCCGTCCTTTTGATTTCTATCAAGCGATTTCTCGTGTTGCTCTAAATTCGATCGAGGGCCAGCGCTCTTCCATCAAGGATAAATTGACCCGTGATGGCGCCAAGTAGGTGAGATGCCCACCACCATCCACTGCCAAATTTCCCTCAGCTTTACGCTTGAACTCTTCCAATTGTTTTGGATCACTCCCAACCACCCAACGAGCGGTATTGACCGCCACCGACTCGTATCCACAATCAACTTTGTATTCATCTTTCAAGCGATAAGCCACAACGTCGAACTGTAGAACACCCACAGCGCCTAAAATCAGGTCGTTATTTGTCAGCGGCATAAAGACTTGGGTCGCGCCCTCCTCCGAGAGTTGGGTCAAGCCCTGACGCAATTGTTTACTCTTCAGCGGGTCTTTGAGCCGAACACGCCGAAATAATTCCGGTGCAAAGTGCGGCACCCCAATGAATCGATCTTTTCGACCGCCGCTGAACGTATCGCCAATCTGGATGGTCCCGTGATTGTGCAGGCCAAT
>CAJYBS010000071.1 GCA_913064795.1 uncultured Gammaproteobacteria bacterium | reverse complement strand
TATTTTTCATCTCACCAAAGCACTTGACCCTTCTCGGCCAGTGATCGGTAATGATGGTTGGGAATACTCAACGGGTGATCTATGGACGTTGCACCTCTACGATACGACTGAGCAAACTCTGGCATCTCGACTGCAAGCACTGATCGAGCAGCCCAGTGGCCCGGTACACGACGGTGCAGAACCTCGTGTCGGCGCTTTGCCCGGCGCGGATCCCCGGGGCAAACCAATTTTACTGACCGAATGCGGAGGCATCGGGCTAATCACCCCGGAGGCGCTGATGGACGATGCGCCTTTTGCTTATGGGGACCTGCCCACAACCGTCACAGAGCTCACCGCACGAACCGAGGCCCTACTTGCTGCAATCGCCGCCACACCCGCAATCGATGGGTTCGTCTGGACTCAATTCACCGATGTTCAACAGGAAATCAACGGGCTGCTAACATTTAACCGCGAGCCCAAAATCCCGCTGGAAATACTGCGATCAATGATTTTAAGCGTCGGTCAGCAGGATGCGGTGGGTCAATGAGTCAGATCGCTGATTTCGAACAACTCTGCAGGGCGCAAAACACAGCGCAGATTTCAATCAGTCAGGGCGGCAAAGTCGTTTTTGATCGTACCTTTGTTAAGCATCCCATTGATGTTTTTGCGGTCCAAAAAGGCATTCTCTCTATTTTGATCGCAATTGCCGAAAACCGATATTTTCTGGAACGCTACGACGCGATGAATCATATTCTGACCCCGGAATGGACACAGCTCTCTAAACCTGATGAAGCCAGCCTGACTGTCGAGATTCTGATGAACATGACAACGGGCATGGATGAGAGGCTCAAACAGGATGGGGTCATCGGTCGAGACTGGGCCTACAACAACGTCGCCTATCAAAAACTCAAAGAAGCGCTCGAAATCCAAACGGGCCTATCCCTCCAAGCCATCACTGAACAGTGGCTGCTGGAACCACTGGGTCTCAGTGACATGACCTGGCGCACGCGGACTGCTGACCGAGCGGGTCACGCTTTCTCAGCAATCTACACAACCGCCCAAACCCTACGCGCAATCGGCGACGGATTACTGTTTGAGTCCCTGGTGGAATCCAGCTATCTCGATCAACTCGAAACCCCCAGCAACAGCACGAACCCGGCTTGGAGTCTGCTTTGGTGGACGAACAGGGCGAAGACGCACCAAGTTCCCGGAAGCCCTGAAATTATCGAGCGAGCCCTGCTCCCCGCCGCCCCAGAAGACCTTATCAGTGCCAGAGGTTTGCTCGGGCAACATCTTTCGATTTCTCGTCAACATGAACTCGTGGTTGCACAGACCCGAGTCAGCAGCACCCAAGCGGGTATTCGTGAGCCAGGACAGACCGAATTTTGGTCTGCGGTGACCGGGTTATACTGCTGAATCCAAGCCTTGAGCGAGGGGCGCAAGTCGTTGCCTCGAAGTCAAAATATGATAGCCTTCTAGGCTCAATGACGCTTTAAGGAATACACGATGGATCTCTCCTACGGTCCTGAATATGACGTTTTTCGTGACGAAGTCAGAACGTTCATCCAAGACAACCTTGACAATCAACCTAAGCCTGGCGCGGGACCTCAAAGTGAGGAGGTTCGTCAATGGCAAGCGAAACTGATCGAAAACGGCTTTCATTCGCGCACCATCCCCACCGAATATGGGGGTTATGGCGCAGAACCTGACATCATTCAATCAAGAATTATTGCCGAAGAATTTGGCGCGGCTCAAATGAACACAGGATTCAGTGGCCAAGGCATCAGCATGCTCACACCCGTGCTGCTTGAGATGGGCACCGAAGCGCAAAAGCAGCAGTTCATTAAGAAAACGATTCATGGCGAGCTCATTTGGTGTCAGGGCTATTCTGAGCCGGGGGCTGGAAGCGATTTAGCCAGCTTAACCACTCGCGCTGAATTGGATGGCGATGAATGGGTGATCAACGGTCAGAAAATTTGGACCAGTACAGCCCACATCAGCGATTGGATTTTCTGTCTGGTACGGACTGAGCCCGAGGCGCCGAAACACCAGGGTATTTCGTTCCTGCTCTTTGAAATGAACACGCCAGGCATTGATGTCAGACCCCTGGTCGATATGACCGGGACAGCCAACTTCAATGAGGTTTTCTTTACTGACGTTCGAGTGCCAAAAGATCAAATCGTTGGGCAACGCGGCCAAGGCTGGCAGGTTGCTAATGCCATTCTTGGCCATGAGCGCGGGTCACTCGCGCCCCCTGATGCGGCGATGTCGAGACTGAACGGCGTCGTTAAGCTCATGCAGCAAGAGACGATCAGTGGTGAGCGGGTCATCGATAACCCAATTTTTAGAGATCGCCTACTCAAGCTTCAAGGCCGGGTCATGGCCATGCAGTACAACGATATGCGCCTTCTTTCAGCGAAGATCAATAAAAGCCAAGACACGAAGCTCGCCGGGATGGTGGTGAAGCTCATTGGCACCGAGCTTCGCCATGAAATCGAATGCCTTGGCATTGATGTGATGGGTGAAATTGGGCTGAGCTATGGGGACAATCCTTACCTTCGGGGCAACGGGTCCTGGCAATATCAATACATGTATTTCTTGGGCTTGATCATCGGTGGCGGCACGTCCCAAATACAGAAGAACATCATCAGCGAACGAGGCCTTGGCATGCCCAAAGAACCCAAAATTGCCCAAGCGGGGGTCTAATGGAATTTGGATTATCAGAAGAGCAAAAACTCCTTCAAGACAGCCTCACGCGATTTCTTGGTGAGCAAGTCCCTCTCGATCATATCCGAGCAGTCGCAGCGGGTGATCGCAAAGACACAACAGCTTGGTCAGGATTATCGGAGCTTGGTATCCCTGGTCTCATTATTCCCGAGAGCCTCGGTGGCGTTGGTCTCGGTATGTTGGATGCGGTTGTGGTTGCTGAAGCTTTGGGTTACCACATCACTCCGGGGCCATTTCTAAGCAGCGCGATTATCGCCCCAACCATTCTTATGGCCGCGGGCCAAACCGATCGATTGGCGGATATTGCCGCGGGCCACTATCGAATAGGGGTAGCGTTGTCAGAGGCGATTGGGTCGAGACTCGATGCCGGAATTTCTGTCGCTAACGGCACCGCAACTGGCAAAGCCCTCTTTGCGCTTGACGCTGAAGCCGATGGCTATCTCATCAATGGTCCTGACAACAGCGTTTATTGGGTCAACTGCGAAGACTCGGGCTTGAGTAGAAAGTTGCTGACGACCATCGATAAAACTCGAACAATTTGTGAGCTACAGCTCGATCAAGCCGCCGCGCACCTAATCTCGGAGGATCCAGAGTGTCTGCAGGCTGGTGTTGACGCTGGCCGAGTGATTCAAGCCGCCGATTCACTAGGCGCAGCCCAGTGCATGTTGGATCAAGCCGTTGCCTATTCAATGCAACGCGAGCAGTTCAATCGCGTCATCGCATCATTCCAAGCGGTCAAGCACATGTGTGCCGAGATGGCTTCCCAACTTGAGCCTTGTCGATCACTGGTTTGGTATGCCGGCCATGCAATGGCGACGGCCAGCGACGATGCGCGGGTCACTGCGTGTCATGCCAAAGCTCACCTTAGCGAAGTCGCCCAGTTCGTCGCAAGAACCAGTACCGAGGTTCATGGCGGCATGGGTTTCACCGACCTTGTGGGCCTCCACTATTGGTTCAAACGGATCGGCGCTAACCGGCAGCTGTTGGGATCACCAGAGTTGGTCCGCAACGAGGCAGCCAAAGCACAGAACCTAGTCGCTTGATCTCTCGGCAAATCTTGGGGGCCAACACCCAAGATGGCAACCGCACTAAAACTTTGCGCTGTTAATTGCTCACCGCTTATCTCTACTTCGCGCAATGAAGTTCGCGCAATGAAGAATTTCTATGAATGTTTTCGATCAAAACAGCCCAGAAGTATCTTAACTTGTTATAGAATCTCGCCATGACCGCGCTCGCCGCCACCTTAGACAACGCCCTCATTAAACTCGTCCTCCTAATCGGCCTATGGGGGACGCTGCCCACTTCCATAGCGGACGACATGACCCCTCTGTCGCTCTGCAACCCAGAGCGTCATCCCGACGTGATGGCCTATGAACCGGCTTCGCTCTGCGCGGAGATTGAAGTGCCCGAGGCAGAGGGCGACAACCCGCGAATGATGACCTTGTCGGTCGTTGTTCTACCTGCGACAACAAGGGAGCGGGTCGCTGATCCCATCGTCTTGCTCGCAGGCGGACCCGGACAGTCGGCCATCGAGGTGGCTCCCGACTGGTCGGCCCGCTTTGAGAATCTTCGCAAGACCCGAGACTTCTTGATTATCGATCAAAGAGGCACGGGAAGCTCCAGCTCCCTTGCTTGCTCTGAACACTTAGACCCTGTGCTTGAGTCTTTGGAGACTCAGACCGCTTCTGTGGAAGAGGCTCTTGCAGCTCAAATAGCAGCCCTTCGAGAATGCTTAGCTCATCTTGACGCCGACCCAACCCACTACACCAGTCGCGATGCCGCCGTTGACTTGGAATTTGTCCGCCAGCACTTAGATTATCCCGCGCTTAATCTCTTTGGCATCTCCTACGGAACGCGGATGGCCTTCATTTACGCTCGTCATTACCCAGCTTCGGTCAGAAGTTTAATACTCGATGCGGTCGCGCCAACAAACATGCTGATCCCCGAGCGTGTCGCTTTAGACGCAGACATTGCCTTTCAAATGATCGAGAGAGAGTGCCAATCAAACCCCAGCTGCCAGAGTGCCTTTCCAAACCTCCAGCAAAAACTCGAACAAGCCGAAGCCTTTTTGCGCGACCTTGACCAAGATTTGTTAGCCATTGATCCTTTAACGGGCGAGCGAACATTTGCCAAACCCGACCCCAGACTGATTAATCGGTTGCTGCGCAGCGCCCTGTACAGTCGCGGCTTGCGTCAGCTCGTACCGCTTGCTATCAGCGAGGCCGCCGAAGGCCGACTTGAGGTCTTGCTCGGAATGGGCGCTGTATTAAATCCAGAATCTCCTTCATCAGGTATCAGTCTGGGCATGATGGCATCTGTCCTTTGCAGCGAGGACATGACCCAGATGGAATCCATGCAACACGGTGAGATCTTCGATAACGCCTTGCAAGAATTGCTGATCGAAATCTGTGGTTTCTGGCCGCATCAGGCCGTCGGCCAGGAGTATTTTGAACCCTTACGGTCGGATACACCCGCTCTTTTAATGTCTGGCACCCTAGATCCGATCACCCCGCCAAGCTACGCCAAAGAAGCAATGAAGTCATTAACAGCGGCTCAGCACATTGAGATCCTAGGCGGCACCCATGGTGTCGGGCACCTGGGTTGCATGCCCGATCTGATCGAAACATTCCTCGACGACCTATCGAACCCGAAGCTCGATACAACCTGCACACGCTCCATTGAACCTCGGCCCTTTTTTACGAGCCATGCGGGCCCATTCGCAGGGGACTCTGACGAGGAAGCACTTCATGATTGAGGTTTCAGGACTCAGAAAATCTTTCGCCGAGGTCACAGCCCTCAAGGGTGTTTCCTTTTCTGCCCAAAATGCCAAGGTCACAGGATTGCTTGGTCCCAATGGCGCCGGGAAATCTACAAGCCTTCGAATTCTCTACGGCCTGCTGAAACCCGACACTGGATGGGCGAAGATTGACGGGTTAGACGTCAGCCTTGAACGGCTCAAAGCCCAGGCCCGGCTCGGCGTGCTCCCGGATGGTCATGGCCTTTACGCCAGGTTAACCGCTCGTGAGCATATGGCTTTTTTTGGTCGGTTGCATGGAATATCACCCGATGTTCTCGAGCAGCGCAGCGATGAACTGATCCGTATGCTCGATATGCAAACGATCGCCGACCGACGAACCGAGGGATTTTCCCAGGGCGAGCGTATGAAAGTCTGTCTGGCACGGGCTCTGATCCACAGCCCCGATAATATTGTGCTTGACGAGCCAACCAACGGTCTCGATGTCATGACCACACGAAAGGTCCGTGAGCTAATCAACGAGTTAAGGCAGTTAGGTCTCTGCGTCCTATTTTCGAGCCACATCATGCACGAGGTTTCGAGGCTCTGCGACGAAATCGTGATCATTGCAGAAGGCCAAGTCGTTGCCCAGGGCGTCCCCGATGCTATTCGAGAAAGTGCTGGAGAAGAAAACCTTGAAGACGCTTTCGTCACGCTTTCTGAGCGAGCAGCCCGTTTATGAACCTTCTTCGTGCGTTGTACCAAAAAGAAATGATCGATGGCCTCAGAGACCGAAGGTCCCTCTTTTCGAGTTTCTTTTTCCCCTTCTTGGCGCCACTTTTCATCTACGCTCTGATGACGTTGATGATCGAGCAAAACACTAAAAAGGAAGCCATCGAGCTCCCTGTGATTGGCGGAGAATATGCGCCTGCGCTCATACAGCATTTGCTTGAAAATGGGATCGAAGTGACCGCCTTCAGCGACGATCCAGAGCAAGCGATTCGCGATAAATCCGTCGATCTGGTGCTTGAGATACCGGCTGACTACCAGGCGTCCATGGCTGCCTTTGAACTCACGCGGGTCGGGATGATCCACGATGGCTCACGCAACGATACCCGGGCGACGGTGTCCCGAGTCAGGCAGCTGATCAGGAGCTATAGCAGCGAACTCAATGCGCTACGCCTGATCAGCCGGGGCATATCACCCCGTTTGATCCAAGGCGTGCAACCTAAAGATGAAGATATTGCCAGCGAAGAACAACGCGCTGCAAACCTACTCGGTTACATTCCAATCTACGTGCTAATGGCTGCATTCGTTTGCGGCCTCGGACTGGCCATTGATACTACAGCCGGCGAGCGGGAACGCCGCAGCCTAGAGCCGCTACTGATTAATCCCGTTCCTCGCCTCAAGCTGATATTTGGTAAGTGGTTAGCCGCAAGCACCTTATCGGCGGTTGGCATGGTGATTACCCTGATACTTTGCCTATGGACGATGCTGGCTCTGCCCTTGGATGAATTGGGCTTCAGGTTTAACTTAGCAAACAGTCAGATCCCACTGCTTGTGCTCGCAATCTTGCCGGTTCCGCTGCTGGCCTGCAGCTTGCAGCTTTTGCTCGGTCTTTTTGCAAAGTCATTTAAAGACGCGCAGTCTTATATTGGGATCCTGGTGATTCTTCCAGTGGTCCCCAGTCTCGTTCTGCAGTTTTACCCCTTCACCACAAGCCTTTGGATGTATCTCGTTCCGATTCTTGGGCAGTCTTTGATGATCAAAGAATTACTTGGCGCAGAGCCCGTTGCCTTCGCTGCTTACTTCCTCTCTTTCGCTTCAACCGTGGCCACAAGCCTTGGGGTTTGCTTGATTGCTGCACGGCTTCTCGACCAAGAACGCGTCATTCAGGGCTAGCGGAAGATCGACGACCAAGTACTCTCGATGCGAGCGCATCGCGCCGAGCCAGCGCCTCCCGAAGCGCTTCCTCTCAACCCTCACCTCGGCACCCGGCACCCGGCACAAATTATTAACGCAAGATTGACGGTACATGGCCGCCTACTGAGCTATCGAACCCGCTCAATCACACCTTACACTGCTTGGCTTAATCTCTGAGCACAGCACAATGCCAGCCTGAGAGGCTCAGGCCGCTCCGCTTGGCGGCTCAGTATTTTGAGGGGTGGGAAGTTCCGATTTTGGCTGT
>CAJYBS010000070.1 GCA_913064795.1 uncultured Gammaproteobacteria bacterium | reverse complement strand
CCAACCCACATGCATCGCTAAATAGGGCATCAGCGGCGCCACCACAATACCTGCTAAATTCCCTCCGGTGTTCATAACACCCGAAGCTGGCGCCGTATAAGGGCCCGCAATATAGATTTGTGCTGACCAGAAGGCTCCCTCCGTGAACTGGGTACTGGCAAAGCAAAGTGACAGTAACCCCACAGCAATATATGGGGAGTTTGCATACAGACCCGCGTGTAGAAATATCCCCGCGCAGAAGAGACCCGTTATCGCCGGTATCCTGCACCCGAGACGGGGTCCTAACTTTGCGCAGAGGGCATCACAGGTATAGCCGCCCAGGGATGCCATGACCGCGCCACACAGCCAAGGCAGCGAAGCAAGGAAACCCGTTTCAAGAATGCCAAAACCCAGCTCAACAACCAAATAATGAAAAAACCAGGTAAAGAATAAATAAAACACATAGTTCTCAGCGAAATAGGCTCCCGTTAGCACGAGCGTGTCGCGGTTTCGAATGAGCTGACGCCAAACTCCGAATCCTACGTTCTGGGTCAGTCGTTCCCGACCGGCACGAATCTGAGCGAGTTCAACCTGACTCATCGAAGGGTGGTCCGCCGGATCATCAGTGGCATATCGCCACCAAATCCAAAAAAGAACGATTGCGAATGGAATGAACAGATAAAAAGACACTCGCCAGCCCCAGTAGCGCATAACGAATGCGACCAAAGGTTGTGCCAAAGCGGCGCCAAGCGTCAGACCAGTGCTGCTCACCCCATTTGGCAATGCCCACTGTCCTACAGGAAACCATTTTTCCACTACAGAGGCTTGAATCGGGTAAATTGGTGCATGGGCCATGCCGACCAGCAATCGCACTGCAATCAAAGAACCAATAATTCCAGCGCCTGTAGTAAAAACCTGCCCAGGTAGCCAGCCAGTCAAGCCGGTGGTGATGACCCAAATGACGCCAATGCCCGTTAGCGC
This sequence comes from uncultured Gammaproteobacteria bacterium, assembly GCA_913064795.1. Taxonomy (GTDB): domain Bacteria; phylum Pseudomonadota; class Gammaproteobacteria; order Pseudomonadales; family Azotimanducaceae; genus UBA9926. The sequence goes on along the minus strand of CAJYBS010000070.1, from coordinate 6,731 downwards.
AACACGAGGCCCAAGGAACTTGCCATATAAGCCGCCAGGCAGTTGGCATAGAGCGTAGCCCCATATAAATGCGGCATAAATCCAGCCCATCTCAAGTTCACTAATGCCCAGATCAGGCATCATAAACTCACCTGCAACATGGATGTTTTGGCGCATGAGGTAAGAAAGAAAGCTCAGCAGGAACAGCAGACTAAAAAGGCGCCAGCGGGTTGGGATCCGGCGACCAATCAGCTGGCTATTCATGCAAGGTATCCCTCACTCAACAAAGGGGCTTTACCCAGCATTAGTCCCTCGTCTCACCGAGTTTTTCACTCAAATATCGGCGGATATCAAGACTGTAGTCTTCCATGGGGGCATAATAGCCATGCTCGAAAACTCGGTTTTGCATACCACGCTGAACGCTTTCACAAATTGCCCAGTCTTGCTTGTTGACCATATCCCAGAATTCGATGGCATCTGAGCCATCAAAATTCGATTTTTTCATCTCATTAGGATGAAACATGAAATCGCAACGGATTCGGGTCTGGCCGACATTCTGCGGCCAAAGATAAAACGCGACGACATGATCCATCGACAAACTTAGCATTAAATTCGGATAAAAAAGCTCGCCCTTGTGATGAGTCCTCTCTCTATCACTGATTCCCGGAAATGGACCACGCCGAGTAGTACCGGTTGCAGTAAAGGTATTGGCGCCTTCGCGATGAGGCACCCCATCATCCCAATCCAATCCATCGCCGCCTTGGCGAAAAGCGGGAACTATTCGGCAAAGTTCAGGGTGCACGGGACCACAGTGATAGCACTCGTTGTAATTCTCGACAATGACCTTCCAATTTGCATTGATTTCATAGGAAATGCTTTCCGCTACCCTCAGATCTGCCAGTGGATATCGCTTCAATCGTTCTGTGCCGGAACCTAGCGTTGTTACTAATGATGATCTTTTATCTGGATTTAAATGAACAAAGATGAAGCCGCTCCAGACTTCGAGTGCTATGGGATATAACCCCACGCTGTCAGTATCTACGTCTAAATGGGGCGTACCACGAAGACCCCCGTCAAAATTATAACTCCATGCGTGATAGGGACAGACAATACGATTTTGGAATTTTCCGGTCACAGGACCAGGGTCTTCAAGAGGAACAAGTTCTGTTCCGCGATGCCTGCAGACATTATAAAAGGCGGACAACTCGCCATCCTCTCGACAAACAATCAGTATTGATTGAGCTTGAAGGCGGACCGCTAGATAGGTACCCGATTCTTTGAGTAACTCGCTACGACCAACGCAGACCCAATCCGACTCAAATATCGCGTTATGTTCGTTTTTAAAATTTGTATCACTAAGGTAGGCGTCCCTTGGCAAGCTTTTTTCAAGTTCGTCGAGCATCGATTAGCTCCGAAAGAATTTTGATTCCTCTGACAGAGGAAAGGCTGGCATGGGGTCGACCGGGACGATTGGTTCATCGCGCAAATAGATAGTCTCATCTCCGACTAGACTGCGAGCGAAACCATGGCCGCTGTGAACTGCATGAACAATGGCGCCGGGAGCTAACGCATCGCCAAGCAGATTGATCGAGAATTGCCCATTGCTTCGCTGTTGGCAGCTCATCAACTCTTGATATAGAACATCGTTGGGTTCCCTATGCCCCACAACGACAATGCTATCGATTTCAAGCTCTAGCGGCGTCCGGTTAAAGAGGTTTTCGAGCTCAGCACGGCCATTAGCAAAATTCAGGAGATTAGTCGTCGTATGAATCGTAACCCCCTGACGAGCGAGCGCCTGATACACAAAGGGCAGTTCGTTGGTCATGAAAGTCCATGCGGACGCATGACCCGCAGGCGTGGCATAAGTGATGATCTTACCCTGCACCGCAAGATGCTCCGAAATGACCCCCCCGAGATAATAATTATCATAATCAAAAACCAGTATCCTATCTCCCGATATCCGGCCTGCATAAACATCTTCTGGAGTGAAAACCTGAGGGCTGTCAAGAGACTCGGCAGGAATTTCTAGCGGAGAGTACAGTCTTCGGGTCCAATGTGCGCCGGTTGCCAGTGCGATGTGCTGAGCGCCTACGCTGTCAATTTCTTCGGCATGCAGCTTGCTGTTGGTGAACATCGATACATTACCCATTTGTGACAACGCCCAAACACGGTAGTCCCGAACTCGGCGCCACGTCGCCATACCAGGCAATTGGCTTTCTTGGAGGACGCGCCCCCCCCAGTCATCTGCCTGCTCAGCCAGCATGACATCAAAGCCCTGTCGAGCAGCAACCAATGCAGCCTCAAGACCAGCTGGACCGCCGCCGATCACCAATAAACGCTCGGGCGTATTGGTTTTAACAAATTTTTCAGGATGCCAGCCGCGGCGCCACTCCTCTCCGGCAGTCGCATTCTGGGTGCACCTGACCGGTACGCCATCATGCCAACTAGCAATGCATATATTACAACCTATGCATTCACGAATCTCGTCGCTACGGCCCTCGCGGATTTTTACAGGCAAGAACGGGTCGGCAATACTCGCTCGGGCACCACCGATCAGATCAAGAACGCCTCGGCGAATTTGTGAAACCATCGTCTCGGGCGATGTAAACCGACCGACACCAACCACTGGACGATCGGTCACGGTTTTCACGAAGTCAATGATGGGCTCGTGCGCCCCTTCAGGACGAAACCTGGATGCTCCACAATCCGTGGGACTAGAATCCATTTTGACATCCCACAAATCCGGGACGTCTGAGAGTAAGCTGACAACTCCGTGAGCCTCGCTTTCATAATGCTCGGTAGGCTTTGCTCGCAACTCTTCGAGGCTAATTCTTAGCGCCACTGCGGCGCGACCGCCCGCCTCATCACGCGTGACTTCCAACATCTCACGCACAAACCGAACGCGATTCTCCAAGGCGCCACCGTAACCATCTTTGCGATGGTTATATTCAGGGAGCAAGAATTCGTAACCGAGGTAACCCATTCCCGCATAGACATAAAGGATGTCGAATCCGGCATCGAGCGCGCGCCGGGTTGCCAGTCTTTGCCATTGCAGCACAGCATCGATATCAGTCTCTGTCATTTTCTTGGGCCGGTGTTGGCCCATAAAACCGATATGAGTTGCTGACCAAGAAATGCCAGAGGGCGAAAGTGGTGGCAGACGAGAAGTGCGGTTCATTACAACGGCACCACCGTGCCATAACTCGACCGCTGCCAGACTGCCATGCTGATGAACAGCTTCGGTTGTCATAGCATGTGAAGCAACGTCGGCATCGCTCCAGAGTCGTGCGAAAGGCAAAGGCGAGTCATCTGAGCTTGGATGGATCGAGACTGCGCCCGTACTCACCACACCCCAACCACCTTCGGCCTTCGTCCCTCTAAATGCCGCACGCACTCGAGGATTAGCCTCAGTCATGCCGCTGGCATGGGGCACCTGATAAAAACGGTTGCGGGCAACAACTGGACCAATCTGTATCGGTTCAAACAATACCTGATGACTTGGATGACAGGCGCTCAAATCCTCTTTCGACCAAAGCGAACCCTTCTTTTCAGATTTATCCATATTAAAACTACCCTAACCTATTTCGTTCTGAACCATCTAGCCATCAGGAATAACTCATGCCTGCGAATACACAACCGATAAATCTCTTGACCCATCATCGTAGCTTGCACTGAGGTCAAAAACTACCCGATGGCCAGCTTCTGACCTTCGTCTATTACCCGTAAAATAAGTTGGCCTCATTGGTAACAAACCATTAAAAACAATAACCAAACGATTCTTCTTAGATGTTCGATAACAAGCGGGCACCATTATGAGAGATCGATCGGCAGGGGCCACTCATCTATGGCGGTCAATGTCTGCACTCTGCAAATCGATCGAAAGTGACGTAGGATGTCGCCAGCATAGCTTTTCAGGAGTAGCCCTCAACGGACATCAATTACCACCCGGTAAAGCTAAGCGTTGTAATCATTATTAAAGGAGCAAATTAATGGGCGTATTATCAGGACAGAACGCACTCGTTACCGGTGGCGGCAGCGGCATAGGCTTGGCCTGCGCAGGCGCCTTCGCTGCCGATGGCGCCAACGTACTGATCATGGGGCGCAATCCAGAAAAGCTTAAGGCCGCCGCATCTGAGCTTGCTGTCATCGAGGGCGCCGGGGAAATCAATAGCTACACGGGTGATGTGTCCTCCGAAGCAGATGTCGCCGCCGCTGCAGAAAAAGCAAGTTTGAACGGTCGCCTGGATATTGCGGTTGCCAACGCAGGTACGGGTGGGTTGTCTCCCATCTTGGTGACCGAGACGTCGAATTGGGATGAAGTCATGCAAACCAATCTCAATGGGACCTTCTATACCATCAAGCACGCAGGACGATGGATGGCACAATCCGGTGGCGGTGCTATCTGCGCCATCTCGTCAATCGCCGGCGTTAGGACGCATCGATTCATGGGGTCTTACTGCGTGAGTAAAGCCGGTATCGATATGCTGGTTCGAAATTCCGCAGATGAGCTCGGGGTCGCTAATATTCGCGTCAACAGTGTTTGTCCTGGTCTGGTCGAGACAGAATTGGCATCAGGGCTACTGCAAACTGAGGAGGTCTTTAATGACTACCTTGATTGCATGCCGATCAGCCGGCATGGCGTCACAGAAGATATTGGTCAGGCTGTACGATTCTTATGCGGCCCTGAAGCATCCTGGATCACCGGGGTTGTTCTGAGTGTCGATGGCGGTCACCATCTGCGGCGCGGTCCCAATGTAGAACCTTTCTCACGAATGCTCTTCGGCGATGAGATTACTGAAGGTAGAATCAATTCAGGTAAACCCTCTTGACACCCTCTGCTTGGAACGCCTCACTTTCAAGGTCAAATTGCACCGTTCATGCGGTATGCTCAACCACTTGGAATCTTTGGAGATGTATCGATGACTGCAGCTGACGACCGATTGTCCGTCGAAAAACTCGGATTTGACCCCGATGCGCTTGCGACGCGCTACGCTCAAGAACGCGAGAAACGCATCCGACAAGATGCCGAAGCGCAGTTCGTTCAGCTCTCCCACGATTCCCCTTTTGCCAACAAGTATCTTGAAGAAGACCCCTACTGCGAAACCGAGGAGCGGGCACCTCTGAACGATGAACGAGAGGTGATCGTGATCGGTGGTGGCTGGGTCGGCATGCTCACCGCGGCACGCTTGGTTCAGGCCGGTGTTCGCGATGTTCGTATTGTTGAGAGCGGCGGTGATTTTGGCGGCACTTGGTACTGGAACCGCTATCCCGGGGCCCAATGTGATATTGAGTCCTACAGCTACTTACCCCTTTTAGAAGAAACGGGCTACGTGCCTAAGTTGAGATTTTCTTACGCGTCTGAGATTTACGAGCACGCCCAGAGGATCGGCAAACATTTCGACCTCTATAAAGATGCGGTGTTTCAAACCTGGGTGACAGAATTGCGATGGCTAGAAGACGAAGCAATGTGGCTTGTTTCAACCAATCGCGGTGATCAGATGCGCGCTCGTCGTATCTGCCTAGGCACCGGGCCCGCTAACCGGCCACGGTTGCCAGGCATTCCTGGTGTAGAAACGTTCAAAGGACATTCATTTCATACCTGTCGCTGGGATTATGACTACACAGGCGGTGGTCCAGAGGGTGATCTCACAGGTCTGGCTGACAAAACCGTTGCCATTATTGGCACAGGCGCCACCGCCGTACAGTGCGTTCCCGCTTTGGGTGAAAGCGCGAAGCACCTTTATGTGTTTCAGCGCACACCTTCATCAGTGGACGTGCGCAACAATGCCGAGACTGACCCAGAGTGGGCAAAAAACCTCAAACCGGGTTGGCAAAAAGAGCGGCAGAGGAAATTCGGCGAAGCATTTTTAGGCGGGCCGATTGATCCAGCATTTGTCGATGATGGTTGGACACGGCTAACGCGAAACCTTAAAGAATTGGCAAACCAAGTGGAAGGCAAAGTACCTGGTCTCGTGCAAATTGCCGATTTCAAAACGATGGAGGACATCAGGGGACTCGTTAACGACACGGTGAAAGATCCTGAAGTCGCTGAGAAACTCAAGGCCTATTACAACCAGTTCTGCAAACGCCCCACTTTCAACGACTTTTATCTCGATACGTTCAATCGTCCAAATGTTGAGCTGGTTGACGTCAGCGCCACCCAAGGTGTCGAGGCCATTACTGAAAATGGCATCGTTGCCAACGGCAAAGAGTACCCAGTCGACTGCATCGTATATGCCAGTGGCTTCGAGATCACTTCGAGTTACGAGCGACGTCTTGGCATCCCGGTGTTTGGTATTGAGGGGAAATCGATCTACGATCACTGGCAAGACGGTATGCGTACCATGCACGGCTTAATGGTCAGCGGTTTTCCAAACCTATTCCTTTGTGGCGGCGGGTTTGTTTTTCAGCTGGGTGCCAACTACGCACATGGCATTGATGTGCAGGCAGGACACGTGGCCTACACGATCAGCGAGTTGGGCAGGCGCGGGATCAAGTCTGCAAATGTCTCGGATGAGGCCGAGGAACGCTGGATAGCGGATCAACTCGAGACCAAGGGATCGGGTTTCGTACTTGGGGGTTCACCCGACACCTGTACGCCGGGCTACTATAATCAGGAAGGCACCGCCAAACGATACCGCAACGTAAGGCGTGAGACCTACAGCAAAGGCGTGGGGGCCTACATGAAGTTACTCCGAGAATGGCGGGCCGACGGCAACTTGAATGGCTTGGAATTGGATTAGACGAGCGCC
>CAJYBS010000069.1 GCA_913064795.1 uncultured Gammaproteobacteria bacterium | reverse complement strand
TGGCATGAGTGCGGGCCCCCCCCGCGTGCGCAACGCGCCTAAGCCCAAGCTCCCTTGCCGCTAAGAATGCGCGCTCAAACTTCATGGGTGGATGTCCGATCTCTGCACTATCAAGACCAACCCCCATCACATCGGATAAGTAAGGTTCCGCCAATTCGAGGGTCTTCAGCGCGTCGGACTCCGGCAGATCCCTCAAAAAACAAAGGATCAACTCCACTGTTAACCCACTCTGATCGAGGGCTTCACGCATCGCGCGTTTAAATCCAGGCATGAACACATCGAAGCCTATCCCTCGGGCGAGATGGGTTTGAGGATCAAACATCACTTCACAATGAACAATATTTTGCGCAATCGCATCCTTCAAATAATCAAGCATCAGATGGTAAAAATCTGATTCAGTGATCAGCACGCTGGCTCCGAGATAATACAGGTCAAGGAAGCTTTGAAGACTGTCAAAGTTGTAGGCCTTGCGCACTGCCTTGAGGTTTTCATACGGCAGAGGAACCTCATTTTGATCTGCAAGCATTAACATTCGCTCAGGCGCTAAAGTGCCCTCAATGTGAACATGAAGCTCAATCTTGGGGAGGGTTTCAATCAGCGTCTTCATGAACGCGCTCCCTGGTTGACTCGCCAGGCTTCGTATCTTCGTAGACTTCCCAACCCTCAATTAATGCATCGACGACCGTTGAAGCCACAAGATAGGCTGACTCCACCGCCAAATGGAGGCCTGAGTAGCCTTTGTTTTCTGCGAGCAGATTTTCCGCGGCGGTGACCCCCGGTGGCGGCATTGTATAGTTGCTGGCCGTTCGCAAAACCAAGAGTCGACTCACATCAACCCGGCTGACTCGATCGAGCCAACTCAAGGACAAATAAACCCCAGTATCCTCCATTCCCGATGACACAAACTCCCCTTTGCCTTCTGTCCAGTAGTCCACCCATTGATTCGCCCAATCATTCAACAGTGCGCCATGCCAAAAGGTCAGTGCCGCGACATGATCGCCTTTGAGTACGAAGGGCGGTTTCCGGGCCATTGCATGATCCGTATACAGCGCTCGATGGGCCTTTGCATACGGGTCGTCATCAGACAATTCGAGTGCTTTAGTTTGATCAAACGCCCAGTCCACCAAAGCGCTATCGAGCTGATACATCTCACCGGTGGGCGCGGGCTTTTGAGGGTCAAATGGGCGCTGGGTATAGCGCGCAAAGTAACCAAAGGGCCAATCCTCAGGGATTTCTCTCGCATCGATTTCGTGGGACAGATCGCCATCGACCAGATATTCCGCCCAAGCCGCCGAACCGATCGAAGCGTCCTCGGGATCGAAACCCGCGATCCCCGCCACGACCCAGTAACTCTTGGTCAAATCAAACCTCGGATCCATGCCGAGCGCCATCACCGCTGCTGAGGAACGGGCTGTGCCGACACCGGTGACCAAGACCAAAAGCTCGGTCTCTGGATCATAGTGAAGGTCTCGATACCCGAGAAACGGATAGATCTCGGTAAGATTGCGGCGCTCTTTCCAAAGCTGAAACTCACCGGCTCGATCGCCTTGGTCCTCACCGACTTCAAATAAGGTGACGACAACCACTTTGACTGGGAGCCCTTCAGCCTGGAGAGACCCTACCCAGAAAAACAACCCAAGGGCGATGACGCCCCGCCAAAAATGCTGTTTAAACATGTTCACGCTCACTTTTAGTTCCTTCACTGTTTTTTGTTTGTCATGCTTTTATGGATTGTTCTTTTGTGGATTGTTCTTTAGTAGGTTGTTCTTTTATGGGTTGTTCTTGCGAAAGCTGGCCTTTAGTTTATCGCCTTAATTTGGGTTTCTCTTCTAATGTTTTCTATTTTTTAGGGCTATGGTTTGTTCATTTTGTTCTGGATTGATCAAGCAAAGTAAAGATCTCGCAAGGTTAGTCTCTCGCGAGCGGCACGTCTCGATCAACAAGCCAACTTAGCGCCCTCTTACCGAGCATTCCTGGGCAAAAAAAAGGGCGCTGAGCGCCCTTTTTCATTGACAAACCTAAGGATCAAAACCGATAGGTCAACTTCGCTTGATAATGTCTTGGCAACTCAGGCAAAACAACCGTCGTACCAAACAGGTCTGGGAAGTTCGCTCTGAAATATCGCTCATCCGTGACATTCTTAGCAGCCACGATGAGACCCCAATCTTCAGCTTCGTAACTCACGCTCAGATTCACCAAGGTATAAGCAGGCAAGGTCACTGCAAACGACTGACCTGATGCAACCGAGTCGACATCAACCACACTACCACTGACAGCCATTCCGTTTCCAAAGTCGTAAGTCCCTGTCACTGACATAATCGTCTCAGGCATCCCTGCTCGAACACCTTTACTCGGTCCAACAGAAATCAGGCCACCTACTTGACCACCCCAAAGCAGGGCTGGATCAATCAGCGGGAGATCTTCAGCACCTAAGAAAGAAAATTCACTACCCGCGGCAATCGTCGCGAGCATTAGCGCCTCAACGTTACTGTAGCCCAAGGTCATCAAGAAATTGTCGTTAACCACCCAACGCAACTCGAACTCGGTACCTTCTGTTTTGACCGCTTGGTTTACGGTAATGGACTGGGCACTAAAATCGACGCGTTCCATCTCATAACTTGACAGCGCAAAGTACAGTCGGTCGTCGAGCAAACTGCCTTTGAGTCCGAACTCTATCAACTCAGAGCTATCGAAGGCCGCGTTGGTGTAGACGTTACCGACTTGCAGCTCGGAGCCCTGTCCAGCGATGACCGTGCTTTGCTCGGACGCTGTCACATAGGGCACGAGTCCAACAGGTGTTGACCAACTCAAACTCGCTGACCAAGAGACACCGCTGGGCTCATCGGATGCCTTATTAACCGGCACATCTACACCCCCTTCCGTTGATGTAAACGCCGCGTCTGACTGCGTCTTGCCTTCTGGGGTCATCACTTCCATGTCAATGCTGTCATAACGCGCGCCGACAAGGAGCGAGAGTCCTGATTCATGGGTAAAGTCCGCCATAACACCAAACCCGAGGTCGGTGTAGTCGCCCACATAGTACTCACTGTACTCCGAGTCAATTCGAGTCGATAACACACGACGGTCTAGGGCGGTGGAAGGCCCGGTAAGATCGCGCCGGCTGAAGTACTCGTTGTAGTAGTCATCGCCATGCTTAAATTTCGTATGACGAATCGAAGGGGAGATCTGCACCGACGTAGTCATCGAGTCGCCTTCAAAGACACCCGAGAGTATCAGCTGATCTTCAACCACTGAGGAATCATGAAATTGCGAAAATCCATAGGCATTCTCGTTGAGATTCTCATAGGCCTCGTAAAACAACTTGTTGGTCAATGACCAATTACCTGAAAGATCGATGTCGATATCAAAGTACAGCGTGGTGACCTGATTTTCTAGCGTGTCATCTGCTGCGATCAGCGTCGCATGCATCGGCAAGGTCGTTGTACCTACATTTTGCAGGGGCAAATTCGAATTTTCGTAATCAAAGCCAAAGGAAGCATCGCTCAAAGTCGCCAGGTCGATATCCTTTTGGCCAAAGAATGCATACAGCGCGAACGGATTAATATTCCCCGCGTAGTACTCATCATGGGAAATAAACCCATCGCCTGAGGTATCAAGGGGAATCGGCGTTCCCGTCACGTAAGTCCCATTATCGATTAGATCTTGGGTTAATCGGTTCCATCCCGCGTTCTGTGAACCTTTGTAGTCATGCCACATCCCGCCGAACTGCAGCCGAACCGTATCACTCATGTCCATATCAAAACTGGCTTGCAGCAAAGACTGATCAACACCCGGCGCATTGGAATAAAAACTACCCGAGTGCTCAACTTCACCGTAAACGTAGTAACCGAGAGGTTTCCCGCCGAATTCAGCTGGACCACCCACTTCCGCAGTCAATACACTACGATCCCAACTACCGCCGGAATAGGACAGTTCTCCAGTCCTTTCCTCAATGTAACTACCCGTCTCCTCAATCCGAGCTGACTTAGGATTGAAGTTCAAATATCCACCAATCTTTGATGGCCCATAAATTGGGGAAGCCGGTCCACGAACAATATCGACTCGATCAGATGCGCCAATTGGGGTCGGATAGTTGCCAGGATTATCGAGCCTGCGCACGCCTCGAAAATAGGTTTCGCCCGCTGTTCCCCGCACATCCAAAGAACCTGCAACCCCGAAAAAACTCTGCGTAAAGGTACCTGGCGCCAAAACAACCAGTTCGTCAATATCCTGCATATTGAAACGATCCATCATTTCTTCACTCACTGTCGACGCAGAGCGCGCAGTTTCTAAGATTGACTTCTCGAATCCAAAAACAGAGTCGACACGCTCGCCGGGCAGACTGCCCAGATCGCCCTTGACCACAATTTCTTCCATCTCAGACTCAGCCATTGCCGAGTTAAAACCCAACAGACCAATGGCCAATACCAGCAGACCTCTGACGTTCAAATGTTCCAATTTCATATGGATCCCCATTCTAATTTAAATTAAACAACCTGATTATTGAACCTGCTCGCAGCCTCGGTCCTGCTAGCCATCCCATACACCCTATCTCGCCCGCTATATCTCGCAACTGCTAAATCTCGCAACTGCTGTGTCTCAAAACCGCTTTTTCCAGCAGCTTGCGGCCAACGGCTGTTAACAACCCGCTTTTAACAACCCGCTTTTAACAACCCGCTTTCTACAACCCGCTTCTAACACGATGCTTTTGACACTCCACCCGGAACCAAAACGAGGGGTTGCCTTTTGCAAAGCAATTTTAATGCCGATTTAACCACTTTTTTGTCGGTAAACCGTGGTTGCTTCATCCATCCCTTGCTATTTGAGCGTTATCCGCCAATTTGCTACTAACGACAATAACAACAAATTTTTGAGATCTTTTGGTCCGCCTTCAATTATTACGGATTTGAACGAGCGATGCACTAAGGAAGTGCACAAAGTGCGTATTTTCTACACACAAACCCGCGCTTCGGGCTCACAGCCTCGGTTTTCCTTGAACCCGTCTCCTGGATCCGCCACTGACTTTCAAAGGCTCCAATTTTTTGGGCATAGCGGTCTAACATTGCCTGTTGAACGGGCTTGTCCACAAACGCATACCGCAAAGAATTTTCGCTGAGCGTTTTTATTTCAGCCCAATTTAACTGAAAGTTTTTAACGGCAACAAAATACTCATCTGTCATTGACGAATCCCACATACCGCGATCGTCCGTCGAGAGCGCCACCGGCACCCCGGTTCGCAAAAGCTCTGGGAAAGGGTGGCGCTCAAAGGACTCCACATACTCGAGCAACAGATTGCTGATTAAGTTAATTTCAACAAGATATGGGCCGTGCCGCATCGATCTGAAGGTATCAAGGTCGGATAGCAGGTTTAGCCCGTGCCCGATTCGATCGGCTCCTAGGGACAACGTGTCTCGGATGTTGTGATTGGCCACTTCAGACTCGCCTGCGTGTATCGATAGCCGAACATCTGGGTAAGTCCGTCTCATAGCGCGGAAGGTTTCAAGAAAGCGCTTGGGCTGTCCCCGTTCGTCGTCCTCTCGCCCAACTAGATTGATGCCTACCCATTCTGGTTCTTTCGAGACAATCCGATAGGCCGCTACAATTTGAGATTCGGCGTTAGGCAGAAACCTTAAAATGGCTTGTTGAAATCTGACGGTCAGATCTAATGCCTGAACATCGCGTCGAGATAAACGCTCCCGAATGACCCCTGCGACAACTTCTGGAGGAACCACCTTACCCTGATCATCGCGATATCCCATGAGGGTCACCTGGGGCTCTAAGTAGATCAAACCTTCAGCCGAGAAGGCTTGCATATGGAGAACGAGCGCTTCTGCAATGATCCAAGGATTCCCCGTCAAATCTCCCAATCGCTGCCAATGGGTTTCAAAAAAAGCTTCCCGGCCCTCCGACGGTTTATCCAGCCAGATACCATCCATCCAAGCCACCTGCTGGGATTCGGAAAGCGCCCTGAGCGGCTGAAATTCAGACTGTTCGCAGTCGCTAAGCGCTTCTAATCGGTGGCGTGCGATCGTTTGATACAAAAGCCCATAGGGCGCCAGTCGGATTGCGGCTGAATCGACACGCGGGCAATCATTGATTTGAGTTTTTGCGAAGTACTCGACGCCGTGCGCATCCCCACGTAGCGCCAACTCCCACCACCATTTTGGAAAAATAGATCCAGTTAAATGCTGATGTAAATCTCCGCCCTTTGGCATGGCGTGCAGAAATTCATGGAGCTCAGTATCAGTTGCCGTATCCTTAAACCGCTCAAACCAGACATCAAACGATTCGGCGGCCAATCCGGGCTGACTCAGCAGTACCGTCAACCAAAAGACGCAGCAACTAACCCATTGCATCAAACGCATAACTGCTTAACACTCGTTTCAACGATTTTATGGCATTCTAGTCTGAGTTCTAATCCCTGGCTACAATAAGCCGCTTCCAGGCCCTCCTTTGGGCTGCCCTAACAGCAGGCACAGCATCAATGAGAGATTTTATAGGATATGGCGCGAATCCACCCTCTGCCTTATGGCCCGGCGGCGCCAAGATCGCCGTCCAATTTGTGATCAATTACGAAGAAGGCGGCGAACGTAACGTGCTTGATGGAGATCCGCATTCCGAGGTCTTTCTGTCCGAAATAATCGGCGCACAGCCCTACACGGATCGCCATAAGTCGATGGAATCACTGTACGAATATGGATCTCGAGCAGGATTTTGGCGTTTGCATCGCTTGTTCCAAGAGTACGAGCTACCGGTCACCGTTTTTGGGGTCGCCCTTGCGCTCTCACGAAACCCAGAAGCGGTGGATGCCATGATGCGGGCAGACTGGGACATTGCTTGCCACGGATATCGCTGGCTCGACTACCAATCCGTTCCAGAGGCAATTGAGCGAGAGCACATTGGACGCGCGATTGAAATGCATGAGTCATTGACCGGCGCAAAGCCACTGGGCTGGTATACCGGTCGCGACAGCCCAAACACTCGGAAGTTAATTCTTGAACATGATCACTTCCTCTATGACAGTGATGCCTATAGCGACGACCTGCCCTATTGGGTTAAATACGGCCATCGCGATCACCTAATCGTCCCCTACACCCTCGATGTGAACGATATGCGCTTTACTGCAGCACAGGGTTTTAACGCCGGCGATCAGTTCTTCAATTATTTAAAAGATGCCTTTGACTGTCTTTATGAGGAAGGACATACCCTTCCAAAAATGCTTTCAGTGGGTCTACATGGACGAATCATCGGCAAGCCGGGGCGCATTCAGTCCTTGCGAAAATTTTTAGATTACATCACCCGTAAGCCCAAGGTTTGGGTACCCCGCCGAGTCGATATCGCCAGGCATTGGATAAAGCGCCATCCGCCCAAATGATCAGACTAACTGGATCTGAAGTGGCGGCCTTTCGGTAGCAGCCACTCAAGGATTAAGCCAAGCACGGCACCTGTCGAGACCGGAAACGACACGACCTGTCGCAAACCTTCAGGTAAGAACGTCCATGCCTCTGCATAAGCGGCGAGGGTATATCCGCCAGCAGCGCCGCCTAGGAAGACTATCCATGACCGCAGCGAGTCTGCCTGCCGCGAGAACACCTGCCAGCCTGCCCAAGCAACCATTGCAAAAAGGATCACCGTAACGACATTGATGACCGGTGCAGGAATAAGTTGGGCTGGCCTCGCTCAACGCGTGCCTAACCTCACATCACCCATGATG
>CAJYBS010000068.1 GCA_913064795.1 uncultured Gammaproteobacteria bacterium | reverse complement strand
GAACCAGGTGCGCAAGTGCAACTTACCCTGGATTGGCCAAGGCGGTTTCGCCACATGCAGATGCACACAGCGATGCATTTACTCGGTTCGCTCATTGATGCACCGGTCACTGGCGGGCAAGTCGGCAGCGAGAAAAGCCGCTTGGATTTTGATGCCGGAGATCTCGTTTTCGACAAGGCAGAGTTAACAATTCAAATCAATGCCCTACGAGAACAAGCACTACCCCTATTGTTTGAAACGGTCAGCGAGACTCTATTAGATGCCCAACCCGAGCTTGTACGAACCATGTCTGTTGCGCCGCCGAGGGGTGTGGGCGACATCAGGATGGTCAGGATTCCGGACATTGACTATCAACCCTGCGGCGGCACACATGTCCGCTCGCTTCAAGAGATCAATCCATTGATTATTTCAAAGATTGAAAACAAAGGCCGTCAGAATCGCCGTGTTCATCTGGTTTTTGATGAAACGACTTAACCCTTTGATCGAATCTTCTGTCTGTTCTGAGGGTTTTAACCAGCAGGCCAGCAATTACCCTCGGCTTATAGCCTATAGATGAGGGCTTCAGTTTAAGATGCGTCACAAGACACCCTTTGAGTACAGCCTATGATGGATCATTTCAACGCGCTCATCGTCTCGGTTGATCAGGGCCTCGCCCTAGCTGCTGAGTTTGCATGGGGGATGCCCCTCGTCGTTTTGATATTAGGGGGCGGACTCTACTTTTTAGGATTATCCAAATTGCTGCCTTTTCGCTATTTGGGGCATAGTCTTGATCTGCTGAGAGGCCGCTTCGACAACCCGGATGACCCCGGGGAAATCAGCCATTTTCAGGCCTTGGCCAGTGCCCTCGCTGGCACCATTGGCATGGGCAATATTGCGGGCGTTGCCGTGGCAATCTATGTGGGTGGCCCAGGAGCAATCTTTTGGATGTGGATGACTGCGATCGTTGGCATTGCAACGAAATTCTATACCTGCAGTTTGGCGGTGATGTACCGCGGGCGGGACAGTCAGGGTCGCCTTCAAGGCGGGCCGATGTATGTCATTACCGAGGGGCTCGGCTCAAAGTTCAAACCCCTCGCAATTTTCTTCTGCGCTGCGGGAATGATCGGTTGTCTGCCGCTGGTCCAAGTCAACCAGTTGGTTCAGACCATTCGTGAAGTGGTTTTTATCGATCAAGGGTGGCTCGACCCTGCAAACAGCACCTTCTTTAACTTTGGTGCAGGCATGGTGCTTGCGACGATCGTTGCCCTTGTGATCTTCGGTGGCCTGAGTCGTATCGCACGGGTGGCCGGTAAATTGGTGCCCACTATGGCGGTTCTTTATATCAGCGCCGCGTTATGGGTTGTGATCACACACATCGCTGAAGTGCCGAGCATTTTATGGCTCATTGTCTCAGATGCTTTCACAGGCGCAGCAGCAGCAGGCGGCGCGATCGGCGCCGTGATCTCAAATGGCGTCCGCCGAGGCGTATTCTCTAATGAAGCCGGCGTAGGCACCGAAGCGATGGCGCACGGCGCAGCCAGAACCAACGAGCCAATCAGAGAAGGCTTAGTCGCGATGGTCGGTCCCATTGTCGACACCCTGTTCATTTGTACCTGCACGGCAATCATTATTTTACTTTCAGGGGTTTGGCAGTCCGGCGATGCCAACGGCGTCACGATGACCGCGAGGGCCTTTGAGGCCACCATTCCCCATGTTGGACTGATCATCTTGGTCACTTGCATTTTCTTCTTTGGAGTCAGCACAATCTTTAGCTATAGCTATTATGGCGCGAAGTGCCTTGGATTTCTGATCGGCGCCGAACGCCAGCATTATTACAATTATGCAATCGTTGTAATGACCGTGGTCGCGGCCATGATGTCAATCGATGCCATGGTGAATCTAATCGACCTTACTTTCGCGTGCATGGCCATCCCTACCATGATCTCAGCGCTCCTTCTAAGCCGAAAAGTCATGACGGCAGCCAACGAGTATTTTGCTAAGATCGACGCCAATTGATTGGACCTGGGCACTGTGAACGGTCCGCAGCCTCGGCTCGATGTTCGAGACTTTGCAAACTTCAATCGCATTGGCCCTGATTTCGGAAGGACTCTAGAAGGTTTGCTGAAATCGGCAGAGCTCAGAAAGCTGCTGTTTGATGGCAAGACCTTTCAGGACAAAACCGGTTCGAGGGACCGCGCTCAACTGGCTTGCTGCAACCTCCTGCCGCTTTATCCACTCTCATCTTACCAATCTCATCTAAAGAAAGGGCTGATACCGTGTTTTCTATCCAGGCGTTGATGAGGTTTTAATACAAACCCGCCTCTAGGCCAGCAGCCATGGAGGCGCCCAAGTCATGGCAATGTTGCAGATCAGCCGCACTCGGCTCGCCGACAATGATCGTTTCGGGCTGGACCTCTTTGAAACGATAGCCAGTACAGATCCTCCGTATGCTCGACAATGCGCCCTGACCGTCTAACCCGGTTCCGATCACAATACACATGCTACGTCCGGCGACCTGATTCTCGGTGGGGTAAAAGGTCCGTTCAAAAAAATCTTTGAGGGCGCCGGCCATATAACCGAAGTGTTCTGGACTGACAAAAATTGTCGCATCTGCCCAGAGCAAATCGTCAGCATCTGCTTCGAAAGCGGACTTCATTCTAAAGTCAATTGCTTCGGGGTCGCTGGTCGCTCCGTCAGCAATCGCTTCCGCCAGGCGCTGGTTAGTCCCACTTCGACTGTGACAAATCAACAGTAGGTGTTTCTTAAATTCGCTCATGTTGGGCGACTGCGTTCTAATCTGACCGCATTGGCTGAAACCGGCCGATAATTTGGGACCTCCAGATTTAGAGTCGCCGCTGCATTGCGTAACACACGCCCAGAGGCATCAAATCCGCTTTGATGGCAAGGGCACTGGATCGGCGCCTCCCACCGTTCGGGAGCAATCGCTACTTCACAACCCAAGTGGGTGCAGTTGCTGTAGAAAATAAACACATCATCACGATAAGAGCGTGCTGCATTCTGCGCGAAGGTGGGTTGCCGAGACTCGAGACTTTCAGGGTCTTTGAGCTCGGTTACTTCGGGGCCTGGTGCGAGCCATCGTCGACCTCGCTTAAAGACGATGACTGTTCGTCCAAGCCACGCTACGGATTTAGATTCCCCAGGGCGTAAATCGCCGAACTCCACGTCTAGAAAACCGTCCTCGCTAAGTCCCGGCATAAGCACTTTGAAAAAGGGGTACGCCAAAAACCCAAGCCCTGTAATCGAGAAGCCTTGGACCCATCGCATTAGGACTTTCCGTCTAGAGAGATTATCTGGTTCGGGCATGTCAGCATCGATCAGTTGTGAATGTCTAATTATCGCAGAGCCGGCATTTCAGGCAAGTCCCTGAATGGCGTATGATCGAGCCTCCAAAGACCGTGGACGGATCGGTAGATAAAATGAAACACAAGATATTGGCAATCGATCTAGATGGGACCTTGCTTGATGGGCGATCGATCCCATTGGCCCATCAACAGGCTGTGCGCCTCGCGATGAGCAAAGGTTTTAGGGTCATTATCGCAACAGCACGATGGCGACACATGGCCGAGGATATTCAGCAAACGTTGGGGTGTCGCGATCTCATCATTGCTTGTAATGGCGCCCAACTCTATGACCCCATAACGGGTCAAGATCTCGTGGATCATCGTTTGTCTGTGGATTTAGGCAATCGTTTTACGCGCGTGGTTTCTGGGATACCTGGGTTTGCAAGTGCAACGATCGATAATGAGACGCTGATCCAAACCGAATCATCCTCTGTGAATTCGAGCTGGCCCCCTCCGCTTCGCGCGGTTCGAGAATTTCCAGATTTTCAAGAGGAAGCGCCAAGAATTCTAACGGTTCAAGGGGAGCAAATGGTTGAGGCTGTAAAGACCGCATTTGCTTCTGAGCCCCCAGAACAGCTTTTGATGCTCGACTCCAAAGGACCCACGGGGGAGACGGTGCTGACTTTAACCACCAGCGCCGCGAGCAAAGGCAACTGTCTTCGAATTGCTTGCTCAGCGCTTAACCAGAGTCCTGACGCCGTCATTGCTTTCGGCGACTCAGAGGGTGATCTCGACCTGTTTGAGACTGCAGGCCTGTCGGTTGCGATGGGTCAGGCCCTCCCGTCGGTTCGCAATGCAGCCGACTGTGTAACGGATGCCAATTATGAGAACGGTATCGCCACATTTCTGGACGCGTATTTTGAAGGCAAGTTTAATGACGCTTTCTAAACCACCTTTGGAGGTTTTTGAACACAAGGATCCAGGTGGCGAGCTTCTTAGAGTTTATTGCTGCACCCCCCTGTCCGACCCCAGGGCCCTCATCTATATTGCTCACGGTATGGGTGAACATGCAGGACGCTATGAGCCTCTCATGCAGCAACTCGCGGTCGCTGGTTTTAGAGTTCATGCCAACGATCATCGTGGTCACGGAGGTTCGGGCCCAAGACTCGGTGATTTCGGAAAAGATGGCTGGGAGCAAGTTTTAGCCGGTACTCGAGAAATCCTTCTCGGTCTTAAGCGTTCAAACCCTGGGTTACCGGTAATTTTTTTGGGTCACAGTATGGGGGCTATGATTGGCCAACAGTATCTCGAGCGCTGGCCAGAGGATCTTGATGCAGTGGTTCTGTCAGGCTCTCCAGGACAAATGCCGCCGATACTCTACACCTTGCTGCTCACAATCATTCGGCTTGAACGTTGGCGGACCGATAATGCATACAGCAGACTGCTGCGATATCTTATTTTCGGAGCTTCTAACCAGCGGTTTAAAAAAGAAGGACAGAAAACAGGTTTTGAGTGGTTAAGTCGAGACCACAGTGAAGTTGCGAAGTATGTGCGCGACCCACTCTGCGGCACCGTGCCCACGAGTCTCAGCTTACAAGGATTGTTTATGGCTGAGGCTGAACTCTGGCAGCGGGTGCCTGATCTAAATCGGACCGAGGGCTTTCCTATTTATCTTATCTCCGGGGAAGATGATCCTGTTCATGGCAACCAAGGTCAGCTCAACCGATTGATCGCTTGGTTACAGCGCGGCGGTGCCCGAATCGATGCAGACATCTACCCTTCTGGACGGCACGAAATGCTCAACGACATTAACCGCGGAGAGGTCACCACAAAGTTAATGGCATGGCTCACGAACTTGACCAGGGACTTGTCCAATACCCGGGGCAATCTCAGCTAAACCACATGATCTCAGGGGTTTTTGTTAATGCCATCAATCGCTGATTTTTTTACCCTGGTATTAAAAGAACATGTGCTTGGATAGCTTTCAAGTGGGCTACCAATCGCCACTGTTTTCCATACTGGCCCAAGGCTCCGCCGGAGGAAGTGGATCACCATCTTGCAGCAGCTCAATTGAAATTCGATCAGGAGATCGAACGAAGGCCATTCTGCCATCCCTGGGAGGACGACTGATCAAAACCCCATGCGCCTGCAATCGCGCACAGGTCGCATAGATGTCTTCAACCGCATAGGCAAGGTGACCAAAATTTCTGGAGCCCTCACCCAGCGCATCACCGTCCCAGTTGTAGGTAAGCTCAACTTGGGCCGTACTGTCTCCCGGCGCGGCTAAGAAGATCAGAGAAAACCGCCCCGCTTCGATATCGTGCCGGCGGAGCACTTCGAGACCTAGCGCATCACAGTAAAAGGCCAGTGAGGCATCCACATCGTTGACACGAACCATGGTATGAAGGTACTTCATAAATATTCCTTTTCATCAAATGAGATCATTGAATTGGGTCATCGTATCGGCTGTTTGAAGCCGTCTTCGGGACTCGCTTAAGCGACTTAACAGGTCCCGCCGGGCCCAATTTAGCTTGAGCAAAGCCGCCAACAAAAATAGGAGACCCGAATACTTGAGTCCCGTCCTCGAGAAGAACTTCGATGGTGTAGTAATCTCCGGGCAAAGGATCAACGACGTCTGAGTAGAAAAGTGTGTAGTTTCTGGAACGGGCTAGCCGCTCAGAGCCTGGACGTCCACCGGGATCAAACCACATCGAAATTCTGTCCTGATAACCGTCGACCCACAGATCGCGTTCGGCGGTTTGATTCTTAAGATCCTCAATACTGAAAACCTCTGAGAACTTGGGGGTGGCCGCTGAAGGTCGACTGGCACTGATAAAAGACAGATCTTCAAAGCCCTCGGCGATCTCCAATTGAACACTCTGGAATTGATCGCTCCGTGAAGCAACTGTTTTTGAGCCACCGCCTTCAGCACTCACATCGCTCGCATCCTGAGCCTCGATGGCAACCTCAGCGCTGTTCAGCAAACTGCGCTCGAGGTCAATCCGAATCAGCGCACTTTGGCCCTGAGTCCATGCCAGAAAATCGACTTGAGCGGCCTGAGGGCGCGCTAGCAATCGGGTGCCAGTCACCTGCAGCATCTGAGGCGCCGACGCGGTTTTGAGGGTCATGTCGTTGAGTGTGATCAAGCCCAACCATTCTCTACCATTGCGCGGTGATGTTATCCCAGGTTTCAATGGACGAGCGCTCGACTCCAACAACAGATAGATCGTGCCAGACTCCCGGAATGCTGGTGCTCGGTCGGTTGGCTCGTCAGGAGTACCGTTTAAGGCAGGTGTCGTTGCAGGAGAGAACTTCAGCTTGACCAATGCCTTTCCATTCTTATGGAGCTTCGCCCAGAGCGGCGGGGTTTCACTGGTCAGGCCAGCTGAAATTTCTCGGACGGCCCGATCCTTGGATCGCCCCCAAGCAGTGCCGT
Source organism: uncultured Gammaproteobacteria bacterium (assembly GCA_913064795.1). Lineage (GTDB taxonomy): Bacteria > Pseudomonadota > Gammaproteobacteria > Pseudomonadales > Azotimanducaceae > UBA9926. Next base: position 1,052 of record CAJYBS010000068.1, on the reverse strand, counting down.
TAACCTTAAAATCAAGATGCGCCCGCTGACCTGTCGTGACGAAGGTTTGGCCTTGCTCGAGCGCTTCGAAGAGCGTTTGACCACGCCGCACCACAATTCCGGTCTCCGGGCCTTTCACTCGTGTTCTTGGATTAAAGCTGCGTCGACTGGCCGCTACACCAAAAGAGTCACCGAGCAGCGCGAAGTGATCGATCATCCAAGGATGGCCTCCAGGACCAGATAACAGTTCAATCAGCGCTGGGCGAACTGCTCGGCGGTCAGATGTCAGCTCTGGCTGGGCGATCATCAGTACCTTCTGATCTTGAGCGAGGCTGAGAGTTTGGCCACCTTCTCTGAGGGTACGGATATCTCGGCTGAAGGTAATCTCGGAGGTTACCCCCCCCTGTTTGCTTCCTTGGGAATGAGCGATTCCAGGCTTCTCGAGGGATCTTTGAGTTGGGTCACTGTTGGTTCCATCCAGGGCCGATTCAGAGGCCGGAAGATTTTTGACAGGATCGATTCCACCCTCAAGGCTTGTACCAACCAAGGGTCGTTTTAGGGCTTGTTCATGCTTGAGTTCAGGTAGATTTGATTCCGTTGGTCTATCTTCAACGGTGGCAGCAAAACCCTGTTGTTCAAACCCAGGCTCTTGACCGAGTCGACCCAGACGTATCAAATCTGTAACCGGCGCGGTAGAAAGCTGCGCTAGGGTCAAATCCGCTGCCGTGATGAGGTCTTGGAGCAACGCTTCGGCGTCAAGGGATTGGGAACGATCAACGTCGGGTGCATTTTGAACTTGCAACCCTTCTTTAATTCCGAGCGCCCTAAGCGAGTCATCTGAGAAATCAGTCCAAATAATCCGACTTGGCGCCTCTGCATCGAGAGAGAGGTGCGTGATCGTGCCTCTTAGTCCGCCTCCCGGCGACCGAGCGGTAAACTGATTAGACTGAGTCGAGTCAAGAGACAAATTAGAAGCGATATATAACCTATTTTTTTTATTAACTTGGTCGACTAACTTATTGTTTTTTAATAAATCAAAAGAGGTGATGTCAGACAATGTGGCAAACCCTAGC
>CAJYBS010000067.1 GCA_913064795.1 uncultured Gammaproteobacteria bacterium | reverse complement strand
GCTCTCCGATCTGTCACCAACTGACTGCTTGAGCCCGCCTGCTGCCAATCAATCAGCGCCTGTCTCCCAAGAAAATCTCCCTTCTCCAGATCGACGAATCGATCGAGCCCTGATTCAAACGCCGAGTACTCGATCGACAACTCAGTACCGACCGTCCGGTAAGACTTTTCCAACCGCATGGTGTCCATCGCCCGGATGCCAAAGGGCTTCAGCTGAAGATCGGCTCCCGCCTCAAACAGCGCATCAAAAATAGTGTTCTGATACTCCATCGGGTGATGTAACTCCCAGCCCAGCTCGCCGACGAAATTAACGCGCAGTGCTTTTACAGGAGCCCCTCCAACAGAAATCTCTTGTCCAGTCAGCCAGCGAAACTTTTTGTTAGAAAAATCAGCACTGGATACCCGCTCGAGCAGTTGCTTGGATTTTGGCCCGGCGACGACCAAAACGCCCATTGCTGACGTCAGCTGGGTAAATACAACTGAACCGTCCCTGGGCATGTGTTTTTTAAGATAGTCATGATCAAGCCGCTGCAGCGCCCCTGCTGAAACAAGGTAGTAACTCTCGGCGCCTTCCTTGAGGATCGTGAACTCAGAATGGACTCCGCCGCGGGTATTCAACGCATGGCTGAGGCTGATACCACCAACCTTTTTAGGCACTTTGTTAGCCACGAGGTAATTTAGAAACGCCTCACTCCCTGGCCCGGAGACCCGGCACTTTGCAAAGGCTGTCATGTCCAGCAAGCCCACATGTTCGGTCACATGGTGCACTTCGCGCCGAATCGCCTCGAACCATTTTGATCGGCGAAAAGACCAATGGTCTTCCTGGGGTTCATCTTGCGCGACAAAAAAGTTAGGACGTTCCCAGCCCGATTTTTGTCCAAAGACCCCGCCCATCCCCTTAAGACGATCATAACAAGGCGCCGTTCGATGGGGCCGAGCTGCCGGTCGCTCTTCATCAGGATAGTGCGTCACGAAAACATGGGCGTAGGCCTCTTCGGCTTTCTTGATCAAATAATCTTTTGTGACATAGTCTCCAAACCGTCGCGGATCAACCCCCAACATATCGATCGTCGGCTCGCCTTCGACGATCCATTCCGCCAATTGCCAGCCGCCACCGCCCGCGGCGGTAATACCAAAACTATGCCCTTCGGTTAACCAAAACTGCTCCGCATCCCAAGCTGGCCCAATAATTGGATTGCCATCTGGGGTGTAAGCGATCGCCCCGTTATAGACCTGCTTGATCCCGACTTCCGCAAACGCTGGCACACGGGCCATGGCTGCCTCAATGTGAGGAGCTAATCGGTCAAGATCCTCTTGGAAGAGCTCATATTCGGCGCGGGGGTCAGGACCCTCCACGTAGCAGGCGGGCGCACCGACTTCGTACGGGCCCAAAATAAACCCGCCATTTTCTTCTCGCAAATACCAAGAACCATCGGATTCTCGCAAGACACCCAATTCTGGCTGGCCTGCAGCCCTTCGTGCTTGCAGCTCGGGATGGGGCTCGGTCACGATATACTGATGCTCTACCGGCATGACCGGCACATCGAGCCCGATCATCGCGCCGGTCTGGCGCGCATAATTACCAGTTGCCGAGATCACGTGCTCACAACTGATATCGCCCTGCTCGGTTTTGACAATCCAATTGTCTGAAAACCCTCGCTCGATCGCGATCACCGGCGTATTACGATAGATGGTTGCCCCTCGCGCTCTGGCGCCTTTAGCAAAAGCTTGGGTCAAGTCAGCGGGCTGAATATAACCATCATCTGGATGGAAGATGCCTCCAACAAGCCCATCGGGGTTGCACAACGGCCAAAGCTTATGGATCTCCGCAGCAGTCAAGAATTGAACGTTCACACCAATTGTTCGTGCGGTCGCGGCGTATTGGTAATACTCATCCATGCGATCATCGTTCATTGCCAGCCGAAGGTTGCCAACTTGGTGAAAGCCAACGGCCTGGCCTGTTTCGGCTTCGAGTTCCCGGTACAGCTCGACCGAATACTTGTGAATCTGGCCGACGCTATAGCTCATATTAAAGAGCGGCAATAAGCCCGCCGCATGCCACGTCGATCCCGATGTCAGCTCGGCCTTCTCCAGCAAAACAACATCCTCACCCCAGCCTTTTTTCGCGAGGTGATACAGGGCGCCCGCGCCCACAACACCGCCACCAATCACGACTACCTTTGCCTGAGTTTTCAAGATCGGCTCCTTATTCCTACCTTCATGTGCTCTGTCCTACATTGCCCTGTTACTGCATTGCTACTAGATTGTCATGCTACTAGATCGACTTACTACAACATTCCTTATTCACTGATTCGTTTGCGACTCAATTCGCTTGATGGGTCCTGATCGCCATCACGGCCTATTTCTCCTGGCTCAGTCACGTCTTTTGTCGACCCCAACCCCAAGTCGCGGCCATCAGCCTTCATCCTGCATCGGTCAACACGGCACTTTTTGTCCCCCGACCACGCCTGCGACTGCCTCGCTCGCCTCGTTTTGCGGAGGCACTGCTCGGCCTAGGTCTCGCAAGCTGCTCAAAAAGCAAAGGGAATTGATCCCGTTTATTTGGGAACGCCATCGCATCGACAAAAAAGTCTTGAAAACCCGGCTCCAGCGCGGTCTCAATTTTTGTAATGCGCTGGACCAACGCTTCAATTTCCCGTCGGGCACTGACATTGAGCAGCGCAATCCGCGCCCCAGTCCCGGCCGCATTTCCGGCTGATGAAACTTGGGCAAGGTGACAATCTGGGATCAAACCCAGCACCATCGCGTAAGTCGTATCAATATGGGCGCCGAAAGCCCCCGCCAAACGAACCTGATCTACGGTCTCGATCCCTTCTCGACTCAACAAAAGCTTGATTCCCGCATACAGCGCCGCCTTCGCCAATTGCACTTGCCTAACGTCGTTTTGGCTGATCACAATCGCTCGCTCACCGTGCCAGAGTTGATAAGAGAACGTCCGATCATCTGGGATCACCCGGGGGCTTCGCTCAGCGAGACTGCCATCAATCACCCCATCCTCATCCACCACCCCAGCAAGGTACATCTCGGCAATGACCTCGATGATTCCAGATCCGCAAATACCCGAAACGCCGATCTTTGCGACGACCGCTTCAAAGCCCGGCTCATCGGACCAAAGATCTGATCCAATGACTTTAAATTTAGGCTCGAAGGTTTCAGCGTCGATTCGAACGCGTTCAATCGCACCGGGCGCCGCACGCTGTCCACAGCTAATTTGAGCGCCTTCAAAAGCGGGTCCCGTTGGACTCGAACACGCTAATAATTTGCCATTATTGGATAAGACAATTTCTGCGTTCGTACCGACATCAACGACCAAAGCCACTCCCGCCTGGGTTTGAGGGGCCTCAGCCAGCACCATTGCAGCCGCGTCTGCGCCCACATGTCCTGCGATACACGGTAAGACATAAACCTGTGCCCCGGGATTTGTTCTCAAACCTAAGCTTGCCGCATCTTGACCAATGGCCGCATCGGTCACCAAAGCGAAGGGGGCTGTTCCCAACTCCACAGGACTGAGCCCCAAAAACAAATGATGCATGATGGGGTTACCCGCAATGCTCAGTTCCAAAACATGGCTTGCATCACTGTCTACCGCAGCAACCGTCTCAGTAATCAGTTGGTTAACCGCTGCTCTGACGACTTGGGTCATTTCCTCTCGGCCATCCGGCTTCATCAAGAGATAAGAGACTCGGCTCATTAAATCTTCACCGAAACGAATCTGGGGATTCATCATGCCCGCAGAAGCAACCACCTCACCGCTACCCAAATCACATAAATGGCCAGCAATCGTGGTTGAACCGATATCCACCGCCAACCCAAACGCTTGGTCCTTATACCCAGGCCAGACCGCAACGATGCGCTCTGATTGATGCACGGCTACGGTGACCTGCCAATCTCCCTCACGAAGGGCCGGCTGAATCAACTGCAGTACTGATGGATGGCAAGAGAGCCCGTACAAATCGAAGGTCTCCCGCAAGGCAATCTGCACGCGTTCAAAATCCCCAGTTGAAGATTCAAGTTCTGCAGGCTGGACTTCTATGCAATAGAGCCGAGTGGCTGTCTCGAGAGCGATAGACCGGCGCTCGGCCTCTTTCCTGACCAATTGACGATGCATCTGACTTTCGGGAGGCACATCGATGACCAGATCCCCGAGAACCTTGGCCTGACAACTGAGTCGCTGACCTGCTTGTAGGGTCTGCCGCTTATCACTGTAGCGCTGTTCGACCGTTGTAAACTCAGAGAGATGCGAGGCGCTCGAGGTGATCGCGTGTTTGGAGAATTCACCCTCACAGACCAGAACCTTGCATCGCCCGCAGATCCCCCGACCTCCGCAGACCGAATCAACATCCACCCCCAAAGACCGGGCCGCGTCCAACACCGGCGTCCCTTGGAGCACCTGGCCACGCTGCCCTGAAGGCATAAACACGATATTGGCGGAGGCAGACATCGTCATCTCTTCGATTACTTATCGGGCAGCCCGGCGACGTCTTCCCCGGGTGCTTCGGCCACCGTCTGTTCCTTCCGCAGCTGGAATTCGATACTTTTTGATCCACTGGGCACAATTTGGATCGTTGCCCATCATCATATCGGCGCCTAGAACCGCTTGCATCACCTCATCATGCAGGGGACTGGTGATTGCCGAGGTCAATCCCGCGGCAATTCCCATGGTCAAAAATGCCGCATTGACGCCGTTGCGATTAGGCAAGCCAAAGCTCACGTTCGAAGCACCACAGGTGGTGTTCACCTTCAGTTCGTCGCGGAGTCGCCGAACAAGATGCATAACCTGGACCCCCGCTGTATTGATCGCACCAATTGGCATCACCAAGGGATCAACCACGACATCACTACGAGGAATGCCGTAATCTTCTGCCCGCTCCACAATTTTTTTGGCCACTTGGTAGCGCACATCCGGATCTTCTGATATTCCGGTTTCATCATTTGAGATTGCAACCACCGCCGCGCCATATTTTGCAACCAGTGGCAGCACCGTCTCCAAACGCTCTTCTTCACCCGTGACAGAGTTGACCAATGGCTTACCCTGGTAGACAGAAAGTCCAGCTTCCAACGCTGCAACAATCGATGAATCAATAGACAGCGGGACATCGGTAATCGACTGAACCAGCTGGACGACGGTTTTGAGCATTCCGGGTTCATCCGCCAGTGGAATCCCGGCATTAACATCCAGCATCTGAGCGCCAGCTGCGACCTGGGCAAGCGCATCGGCTTCGACCCGGCTGTAATCGCCTCTCAGCATTTCCGCCGCAAGCACCTTCCGGCCCGTCGGATTAATCCGTTCGCCGATCACTACAAAGGGTAGACCAAACCCCATTCGGACCTCCCGCGTGGGCGAGCTTAAAACTAATTCTGTCATGACCGCTTCCTTTTCATTACGTCCACCGCTCTCTCGTCACATCCACATCTAGGGTTGCTGCAGGCCCGCTGAACAACCGAACAGTTCAACGAGCGCCATCATGAAAGTGCTTCGCCATGAGCGCGAACCATTCCTTCCAGTTGAGCGTCTGTGAACCGGTTTTCGAGTTCAGACGCACGAGCCTCCAGCAAAACCATCATGTCTGTCGCCGTCTCAATCGCCTCAGGTTCCCGCCGCCACTCGGATAAATAAGCCGCGCTGCTGCCTTTCCCAGCGCGCATTGCAGCCCGATCAACCGCTTCCTGAAAGCGCGCACTGAGCAGCACTTTTTGGCGCACTCGGCCGCGCTGGGCAATGAGCTGGGATGGGATATCACGCCAATAAACGGTGATCAGTTTGATCTTCATACCCAGTCTCAATTGTTTGAACTACCACCCCTTCAAGAAGCCCATAACCGCAATGCACTTGCTCAAAGTGCAGCCCTAAACGATCGGCTGCGGATCTTGCACGGATCTGCAGCTCCGGGTCTAAAACCTGAGACAGGTAAACCACTCGCCGATAGTGCTTAAAATACTGCCCCAGCAATTGGGGGTGCAGGTCAAGTTTGAGCGCATCAATCACCAGGGTTTGAAAATGCCTCACCAAAAAATCAGTCAGGTAAAAGGTACCCGGTTCTTCATCAGCCAACTGCTGGAAGTGCTTTGTGCCCGCATAAAACTCGTAGCAGTGGGCGCCAGGAAGTCTGGCAATCTCACCATAGGCTCGCTCGCTTTCGATGAGACGATCAATACCCCCGCCGGTACCGCAGTCAGCATAGCCAATCAAAATCCGGGTGTGCTTCGCACGATGCGCTTGAATTTTCTGACGGAGCTTTTCGGTGATCTGCGCCGGCGTGTTGTGGAGCTTCGCATCGAGGCAGATCAATTTGAGGTCAATCGCTTGATACTGCTTCTTTAGCGCCATCACTTCACGCGCCAACGCGCCACACGCAATGAGCAGAGTAGCGTCAGCCACGCGCAGCTTGCCGGTTATGAAGCAACAGGGGCGCCATTTGCGCGGCCTGAGCCGCATCTCGACAATAGGCGTCTGCACCAACAGCCTGCCCAAACTCCTCATTCAACGGTGCCCCGCCCACCAGCACAATGTAGTCATCACGGATTGAACGCTTCACCATCTCATCGATGACCACTTTCATGTAGGGCATGGTAGTGGTTAACAGGGCAGACATGCCCAGAATGTCCGGTTTATGTTCTTCTAAGGCGGCTAAATAGTCTTCCACGGAATTGTTAATTCCAATATCGACCACCTCAAACCCAGCCCCCTCCATCATCATCGCTACAAGATTCTTGCCAATGTCATGGATGTCCCCTTTCACGGTCCCGATCACCATTTTTCCTTTGGGTTCGACGCCGCTCTCAGCCAGCAGGGGCTCCAAAATCGCCATGCCGCCTTTCATTGCGTTTGCAGCAAGCAAGACCTCAGGAACAAAAAGAATCCCATCTCTGAAATCGATACCCACAATTTTCATCCCGGCAACCAAGGCCTCATTTAAGACCCGTTCAGCCGACCAATCTCGCTCGAGAAGAATTTGCGTGCCTTCTTCGATTTCCTCTTTCATACCATCGTAGAGATCATCATGCATTTGCTGCACAAGCTCTTCATCATTTAACTCAGAGAGGACAATCTCTTCATCGTCATAATTTTCATCGGTCATGAGACCCTCCCTATAAATCCTATAACCCCAATAAACTTTGCTTTCTGCGCTCGCTCAGTAATCTCGGTCTTCAAAGCTTGATTTTCTTTCCTTCATAAAAGCCTGCAGCGCTTCATCTAAGCCCTCATCGAGGGGTGGGGGCGCATAGCTTTCAAGCATTTGCTTCCACTGCTCATTAGCCCGAGTCTCAGCGGTCTTCGCGCCGTCTTGCTCCCACTGCTCAAAGCTATTGTTATCGGCGATCGTCGAGCGATAAAACGCGGTTTCAAAGTTGGCCTGAGTGTGCGCGGCGCCTAAAAAATGTGATCCTGGTCCGACTTCTTCGAGGGCATCAAGGGCTTGGGCGTTTTCCGAAAGGTCGACCCCCTGAAGCAGTACGTCGAGCATGTTGGCCTGATCAACATCCATCACAAATTTCTCGTAGCCCACAGATAGGCCGCCTTCGAGCCAACCCGCTGCATGAAGCATAAAATTGACGCCGCACAAGGCTGCTGTTTGCAATGTATTCGCCGACTCATACGCCGCTTGGGCATCGGGTATTTTCGACCCGCAAAGGCCACCTCCTGATCGAAAAGGCACCCCCAGACGGCGCGCCAATGCGGCCGCAAGATACATGATTTTGCTGGGTTCAGGGGTGCCAAAGGTGGGGGCGCCAGACTGCATGGAGACCGCCGCCGCAAACGTGCCGAAGATCACCGGAGCGCCCGGTCGCACCAGCTGAATGTAGGTCAGGCCCGCCAGGGCTTCAGCAAGCACTTGGGTGACCGTGCCAGCGACG
>CAJYBS010000066.1 GCA_913064795.1 uncultured Gammaproteobacteria bacterium | reverse complement strand
AACAATGAGATTTTAAAAAGCTTTGCTCCTTGGCCTCGTCAAGGCCCGGGTTCCTCTCCAAAACCGCCGAGGAGGCTCATGGCTCACAACCTAACCGGAGGGTACTAGGCGGTAATAAGTAGGGGATTCGCTGACGGTGCGCTCGGCGATCAATACACCATCAAATCGCCAAGCCTGATCAACACACCAACCTCCCCTGGCCAGCCCATCAAAGGGCAATTGCGCTTCGCCCGAGACGCACCAAGCCATCAGATAACGGTCACCGGCCTTTGAAAACTCTAAGACATAGGTATCGGATTCGGTCTGATGACGCCGTTCAAAACGCGCTTCGCCAAAGAGCTCTAGAAAAAAAGCCAATGCCGTAAAAGCCGGTCTTGGCGCAAAGTCGTTTAGATCATCGACCAATCCATAACCGTGTGCCGATAGGCGCCACCAGTAAACCATCTCAACGTGACCGCTACAAAGCGTCAAAGCCAAATATCGCAGCATAAAATGGGCGTACTCGGTTTCGGTCACGCCCAGTTTTTCGATTCTCCATGCTGGGGTCTCGTAGGGACACATAACAGGCGACCATACCCCTGCATTTTTCAGTGGCCAATTGACTTCAGAGACAATGACGCGATTTTCAACAGCCCTCGATCCATCGGCAATGGCCTTCAGTAGGATTGACTTTTCTAGGGTCGAAAACGCACCCTGCTTGTTCTCAGGTGCACCCCGGCGATCTACATACAGTAAGTGAGATAACCCACTGAAGGTCAGACCCTTAGGAAGCACCGCAAGCGACGCCAGCACGGGCAAATACTCAAAGTCGATACAGGCCGGCCCCACGAACTCCAAATCAGGATAGCGGTCTTTCAGAGCCCGTACGGGCCCCATCAATTCAGCGAAACTCCTCGACTTCCAAATACCCCACTTCGAGCGATTTGCAGCATGGGTGATTTCGACACGATCGACTGCGTCAGCAATCAGAGGAATAACGGTAAAGAGAAACTCTCGCCAAGCATCAGGATTGAGTACCGCTTCTCGGTCTTGGAGGAGAGCCACCATGACAGGAATCGAACGGGATTTTAACCGCCGGACCAATTCAACCGCCGCCGCCCATTGCTCAGGCGTCTCGTGATGACAAAAGCGCACAAGGACCGGAGGATTTCCGAGTGCATGGAGCAATTTCAATTCAGGCTTGATGTAATCTGGATCCGGATGCAGCGCCACACCAATGCGCTGCTTGAGTTCGACTGGACGCGTAAAACTTAAGGCCTTGATCTTCTGATATCGCAGGAACAAACCCGGAGCGGCCCATAAACCTCTCAAGAGCATTGCTGCGATATCGCTGAGATCTCGCTGGCGGAGCTTTTCAGCTGGACCCAATGCAATCATCGGTTGAGCTGATTTTTCATCCCAAAGCCAAAAATCCGCATCCGATGGATAAGGCGATGAAGGCGTCCGCTGAACCCATTTTTTGAAGGTACGAACCGGATGCCGCCACTGACTGTTTCTTCGATGACGCCAAAACCACTGACGAGCTTTTCCCTCTAGCGCCGCCAAAGGCGCCGGGAAAACTTCGTGATCACTGTAAATCATCCTAAAAATATCGAGATACGCACCCGGCAGGGCAATTCTTGCCAGGTCAAGTGCCTTTAACCGATCACTCAAGGGCTCGGAGACTGTCTGACTGCGGTTCAGATCGATGAAGGTCGGCTCAAGCCATTCGCCATCAGCAGCCCTCGGTATCAGGATATTTTGATTGCCCAAATCCCCATGAAAAAAACCAGCATCGTGCAAACGGCGCACAGCCGGAGCAACACGATGCAATATAGCCATGAGCGGTGCATTATCGCGCTCCTCCCGATAAATAACGGCAAGCGCATCGCGAAAACTGAGTGCATCGATAAATCTGCTCACGTAAAAACTCTCGAGCAACCGCCCATTTTCCCACCGGTCTAGCCATGCAATCGGCTCCGGGGTATGAAGATTGTGGTCAACGAGAAATACAGCCGCGTCAAACGAGCGCTGCGCTTTAGAGCCCCTGCGACCATCCGACCAATCCTTGACCCGGTTTTGGCGCGCGAAGACTTTGACGGCGACTTTTTGGAAGTGACCCTCGACTTCGATCTGGGCACAAACCACGCGATCTCTCCCCTCTGACAGACTTTGAGTGCCCACGTCGTTTAGCCATTGGTTGATGCTCTGGAGTTGCGCCCGTATAGCCGGCCCATCCCAGCTTTTGGCAATGGCACCTGTAAACCTACCCAAACTATCGGTCATCCGTCATCGCTATATTTCCAGAAGTCGCTCAGCATTTTAAGTATTGCGACACCTTTGAACAACGGTTTTGAAACCGACCACTTCAACTCGGGTCAGCAGTTGCTTTGCAGTCACAGAGACCCATCAGCCTTAACGCCCAACAGAGCCAATGCTTTTAAGCAAAGTTGCACTAGGGGGGCTCACTCAGCCCTGTCATCGACTGACTCACAAACAGTCCATTGGCTATGGCTCAAGCAAAGTGAGGGACCTAATCAGTTTTAGATGCATCCCAAGCCAGATGCTCAGCTTCAGCACAACGACCCCGCCAACGCCCTAGGCCCCACATTCATCTCAGAACAGCTGAGGTAGGGGTTGGTGCGGATTCACTACGACCTGAAGCGATCGAGGAACAGACCATTGGATGACTCGCCGCATTAAGCCGAGCCTGCAGGCTGCTTGTGAGAAAGTGCAAGAAGCCGCGGCCACAGCGCCTCTTGACAAATACTGTATATATATACAGTATTTGATTTGTTGCCCATGAACCATTCAACGTCCGCCAATACGTCAAACAAGATCAACACCAATGAGCCAAAAATCCAGCACTGATATTTTTTTAAAGCGGCACATCGCGTCAAGCAGTACCCAACATCAAAACACCCCGTCAAAACTCGGTGCATTAACAGCGCTACTCACTAAACCCAGCTTATGGCGAGCCAACCAGCACCCTACGCAACCAGAGCAGCAAAGCACAGTGTCGAGTGGGCACACTAAGTTAGATCAAATATTGCCCTACGGCGGCTGGCCAACAAATGGCATCACTGAATTACTGCTACCACACACAGGATTGGGCGAACTACAACTACTGACACCAGCCCTTGCCACTTTAAATCAGCAACAACCTGGCTGGCAGGTCTTTATTTCGCCGCCTTATCTACCTTATGCACCGAGCCTAAAATCGGCAGGCCTTCACGTTGAGCACATTCTAGTGATTCAGCCCAAGACACCTAAAGAGGCCTTATGGGCTGCCGAACAATGTCTGCTATCAAAAGTCTGTTCCGCCGTTTTGATGTGGCCTCAAAAAGACATCAGACCTCAGTCAATCAGACGCCTGCAAGTTGCCAGTAAACAAACTCAAACTTGGCATGTACTGTTTCGAACACCCGACAGCAAAAGCAGACCCTCGCCTGCGCCACTAAGAATCCTCTTAGAACCAATGGCAGCCTCGATAGCGAATCAGCACTTGCAACACTCACTTCGCATTGAGGTACTCAAACGGGCCGGTGGCTGGGCAAGCGCACCTATTGAATTGAGAATACCGCTCGATCCAGAGTCAATTTGTTTTCAGCAAGCGCCAAGCAGCAACAGGCAATGGCGAGCCCCTTTAACACCCAAAACTACAGCCGCGGTGGTTCATTCCTTGCCAGTCGCTCGATCATCCAACCTGCCAGAACGGCCCGCCGAACTAAACCCCGGGCTTTAGTCGTCATGTCAAAATCACCTGCACGTAAGAAACTATGGCTGAGCCTCTATCTCCCAGAACTTGCACTCGAGGTTTTTCATCGCCCGGGTCTCAGTACAGAAGCATCCCATCATTCAAAAGCCATCGCAGTTGTCCGCCAGCAACGCATCGAGGGACTCTCAACGGCAGCCATTGAGACAGGCATCACCCTTGGAACAACGATCAGTCATGCCTACGCGCTGTGCGAAACATTGGTCTGTATCGAAAAAGACATCCAAAAAGAGCAACAAGCACTGCAGCAAATTGCACAGTGGCTTTATGAATTCACACCCAATATCGCCTTTCATGGCTCCCAGCATTTAATCTTAGAAATCTCTGGCAGTGTGAAATTGTTTTCAGGCCTCGAAACCATGAAACTACGGATCAAACACACCATCACCCAGCTAGGCTACACGCCAATTCTGGGGTTAAGTCAAACACCTTTAGCGGCCAAGGTCTGTGCCGAACGGAGATATCCAGACAGTCATCTGCACCCCCCAGAAAACACCTTCCACAGCACCTTCCTGCACCATCTCCATCTACCTGAGCAAAACGTGACCCAACTTGAAAAAATGGGCGTCACAAAATTAAGCCACTTGCTCAAACTGCCCCGGGAAGGCCTAAAAAAACGGTTTGGTAACGCATTCATGCGCCATTTGGACCGACTCTTAGGCCATGAAGCCGATCCACAACATTTTATCGAGCCACCAGCAGCTTTTTATTCCGATGTGTTTTTTATCGATAGCGTCGACAACCTACAATCTCTGATTTTCCCGATCAAACGGTTGGCTGATGCCTTTGGCGCTTTTCTAACCGCTCGCCAACTTCAAACTCAAACATTCGAAATCAGGCTCAAATATCGCGGCAAGACACAGGCCAATCTTGTAATCAAATTAGCCCGCGCCGATAACGATGTGCCATTATTTATAAAATTGACTTCGCTCAAACTAGATCAAGTGCAAGCCGTTAAGGAGGTCGATCAACTCATTTTTAGTGCTTCAACCTTCCAAGCATCGACGTCAACGCCGCCTTCCCTTTTTCCACCCAGTGCCTTAATGCTTTCTCAGGCGGAAGCAGATCAAGGAAATTTACGTACATCGGTTTATAATCTTGAGCACATCAAACAAGCCAATGACTTGCTCAGTTTACTTCAAACCCAACTCACTCCCGAAAATTGCTTTGGACTCGGCCTCGGTGACGATCACCGGCCCGAAAAAAGCTGGCAAAAAATCAAACCGGTCGCCGACCCCGAGCGGCAAAAAATCAATCCACCGAATTTAATCTACCCCATACGCCCTAACTTTATCCTTGAGCGCCCCATGCGACTGCACAAAGATCTAAACCCACTTCAACATCCCGATTTTGAGTGGCTCGAAGGCCCGGAACGCATTAACGCAGCCTGGTGGGATGGGGATGGACAAAACCGTGATTATTATATTTATCGCTATGCCCAAAAAACACTTTATTGGCTCTTTTATCGATCACTGACACACCGATGGTACTGGCACGGCGTCTTTTCCTGAACACCTTGAAAACTAAAGTGGAACACCTAGAATAGAAGCCAAGACAAGGAGTCAAACATGAGCGATCTATATGAAATCGAGGCGGAGACGATTACCGGCGAGACCATTTCACTATCAGACTATCGAGACCAAGCACTCTTAATCGTCAATCTCGCGAGTCAGTGAGGCCTCACCTCTCAGTACGCAGGTCTGCGTGCCTTACATTCTGAACATCCTAATCTCACTGTCCTAGGATTTCCTTGTAATCAGTTTGGTGGCCAAGAGCCCGGCAGCAATGCCGAGATCCTTGCCTTTGCCAAGGACCGATTTGATGCCAACTTCCCCATGTTCGCGAAGGTCGATGTGAATGGGGATGACTCAGCACCCATCTATCGTTGGCTGAAAGAAACGATCCCTGGTGATATCGGTTGGAACTTCACAAAGTATCTTGTCAACGCCGAGGGGCACGTGGTGAAGCGCTTTGACCCTCAGGAGTCGCCCGAAAGCGTGGGTGCCGCGCTGAACGAGCTACTCTAAGAGAAACCCATCAGCGGACCTTGGAGAGGGATTAAGCATACCCAGAGAATTCATCCAAGCCCCACTTTTAGAGGCAACCGGACTCGATCAATCTGCAGAAAGATAACCGAGGGTTCGGCAGCAAACCTCCGGATGTCTGGCCTGGGTCTAATGCCACCGGAGTCCGCGCCCTGACAGCGGCGGTGCTGCAAGACCCGCTTGCATGGGGCGATCCGGGAAGCGCGATTAGAACAATAAAAGGCATTGCCGGCGTTCGATTCAATTTCCGTTATTTCAATTTCCGTTATAAAGAAAGTGCTTTTAGGATAACCCAATAGGTTTGATCCATGAATCATCCAACCAAACCTTCACCCAACGAGCGCAGATTCACGCTGTATGGCAGAAACACTGTTATCGAGATTTTGAGCGACGACCAACTGCAAGTCCACCGCGTTCACCTCGCTCATTCGAACCGTCCAGGGGATTCAATCCTCCAAATTCAAGCTCTGTGCAAATCTCGCGACATTCCCGTGTTCCAGCACACCAAACAAGCGCTTTCTCGAATCTCAAAAAACGGTCGTCAAGACCAAGGGGTCGCGATTGATATTCTCGCACCGCAACACACAACCCTCGACGAGCACCTTCTAGACCAACACTGTGACAATGAAGCCTTTTTCCTTTTAGAGGGGATCACGAACCCTCAAAACCTCGGCATGATTATCCGAAGTGTCGCCGCATCAACAATGAAGGGCATCATTCTCCCGAGCAAAGGTTGCGCAAAGCTGGACCCTTTGGTCTACAAAGCCAGCGCTGGGTGCCTACTTAAAACAAAGGTCCTAACATGTAAAACGACTGCAAGCGCGCAGACGGCCTTGAAACAAGCCAATTTTCACCTAGTCGGCCTTGACGGGTCAGCTACCCAGACCGTTGGGGACGTCCCAGAGGGAGGAAAAACAGTATTCCTGCTCGGCAACGAGAGCACGGGTTTGTCTGAGGGGGCGCTAAAAGCCTGCGATCAGCAAATTCACATCCCGATGCGCAACAATGTTGAATCACTGAACGTTGCAGTGACCGCCGGGATCATCGCGTTTAGAGGCACCCACTAGCCCACCCTAGAGACGGCTTCTATGCAAAAAATCTGGCATCATCATCACTTTTCTTATAATGTACCGCCAACTTCGGACTAACCCCGCCCTATGAACCGCATTTTTGTTTCCGCCCTTCTGGTCGTAACGGTAGCGCTCATCTCGGGTTGCGGCGACGATCCGGGCTTCGATAAGTTCGCACCCAGTCCTTCGGCCTCGATCAAAGTCATTAATGCCGTTTCAGATTCTCCAGCGCTATACACCGAATTTGGCACTCAAACCTTAGGATCTGCAGACTATGGTGAGTCCACTGACATCACTTCAATAATCCCAGATCTTGCTCGGACGACTACTGTTAGCTATATCAAAGACAATCGGTTGGAAAACATCGCTGATTTCCTCGTATCGGTCCCGCTAGATGGTCTAAAAACGCTGTTCCTTACCGGCACAATGGACAATCTAAAACTGGTCGAGGTTTTGGCCCCGCCGCCCGATCCAGCGACTGTAGAAACAACCCTCACATTGGTTCACGCAGCATCCATCTACGACCAAGCAATCACCTTCTATATTGAGGACGCGGCAAGCAGCGCGGATCGAAGAATTTTAGAAACCGTGCAACCCGGTGCCGCCAGCGCGGCCATCGACATTACCCCCTCCGAAAGGTCCATCCTTTCTGCGGAGGATAACGAAGGCAACCGACTCTATACGTCGCGAGATTTTGTAATCACTGAAGGGGTAAGCCCGATCATCGCCCTGATTGATTCCTTTGGCCCCAGTGACAGTCCCGTGACCGGCATCTATAGCGTCAATACCGGCACCGCAGCCTTTCCGGATGCAAACTTCAGCGCCAGCGTACGCGTTTTGAACGCGATTCCTGACCGCACCAGTATCGACGTCTACCAACGTACCGTTAGCTCCACGAGCCCGGCGGTTGTCAGCGTTCTAGCCGAGGCAACGGCTGAAACGGGTACATTTGACGTCACCGTCGAGCGCCTTGCAGTGGCTGAGACTTATCAAACCCTTGCCGCTTTCGAGACCACTGATACAGAGATTGGCACAGGAACCCTGACGATTACCAATGGCGCGAACACGGTTGACCTTGCG